>DASVTA010000244.1:0-2172 GCA_036387815.1 Allosphingosinicella sp. | reverse complement strand
CGCGAAGCGGACCATCTTCGACAAGGGATATTTGCTCTGCCCGGCGTGCCGCTCGGCCCGGTCGTAGGCGATCGGCACCTGGCGGAAGCCGACCCAGGCGACCATCCCGCGGATGAAGCGCGCCTGCTCGGGAAGGCTCAGCAGGGCATCGAGCGCGCGCCGGCTCATCAGCCGGAAATCGCCGGTGTCGCGCGGAATCTCGATCTCGGCGAGGCGGGAGAGGAGGCGGTAGAAGAGCTTGGCCGTGCCGCGCTTGAACGCCGTCTCGCCCGCCCGCGCCCGCCGGACCGCGTAGACGACGTCGGCGCCCTGCCGGTCCATCGCCTCGAGCATCGGCGAGAGCAGTTCGGGCGGGTCCTGGAGATCGGCGTCGATGATCAGGACCCGGGCGCCCGAGCAGAGGTCGAGCCCCGCGGTCAGTGCGAGCTGGTGGCCGTGGTTGCGCGACAGGTTGATCGACACCAGGCGCGGATCCTGCGCCGACAGAGCCCTCATCATCTCCCAACTTCCGTCCCGCGAGCCGTCGTTGACGAGGACGATCTCATAATCCTCGCCGACGACGGTCTTGGCCGCCGCCGTCAGCCGCCCGTGCAGCTCTCCCAGGCACGCTTCCTCGTTGTAGCAGGGCACGACGATGGAGAGGGCGGGCGCGGTCATTCGGGTTCCTGGGCGGCGAGCGGGCGTGGGTCGGCGACCCGATACAGCACGCTGGCGCCGCTTTGCCAGACCGGCTGAAGCCCGCGCAGAAGCGCCGGATCGGCCTGGGGCGGCCGGATCAGCCAGACATGGCTGAACTTGTCGCGCGGGAATTGCGCGAGGGACTGATCGAGGGTGAGCCAGCGCTCACCGTGACAGGGGCGGGCAAGCACCTGCTGCGAGGGATCTAGCGAGAACCAATTGTCCGGCGCCGGGTAGCGGGACGTGAGTAGCTGGGCCCCGCTCATCGACCATTGATCGTTCGAGAAGGCGTCGCGCCGGACGAGGGCAATGGCGGGGAGATGCTCGAGCCGCGTCATCGCCCAGTCCTTGCCGCATTTGACTCCGACGAAGGAGACGACCCGGGCGCCCCTCGGAATATGCTCGACCGCGGCGAGCTCACGGTCGTAATCGCGATCGTACATCCAGAAGCTTATTGTGTTGCCGGCGAGACGGGCTCCGGTGAAGAGCAGGCCCGCGACCGCAAAGGCGGCGCCCGCCTTGCCCGCCCATGCCGGCCGGTAGCGGATCGCGATCACCGCCGCGGCGATGACGAACGGGGCGAGCCGCATGTCGGCGTAATTGGAGCCGAAGACGATCCTCGGCAGGCAGATATAGACGATGGCGAGGAAGATCGCCGAGGCGGCGAGGTTGCGCGAATATTCGAGCTTCTTCCACCAGAGCAGTCCGGCGACGAGGACGAGCGCGATCACCCCCAGAGCGGCGTAATCCCAATATTCCCACCGGTCCCGGAGCGCCATCAGCATCCAGTTCTTCTTCAGCCTCCAGTTGAACCAGACGGCGGTCTCGCCGCCGACCGCGCCGCTCCGCCAAAGCAGCATCAAAAGCATGGGGGGAGCCAGCGCGAGGCAATGCAGCCCGGTATTGAAGCCGGCCTTCCAGATCGGCCGCTTCAGGTCGACCTGGCGGACGAGCTCGGCCGAGAAGGCCATCACGCCCAGGGTCCCCCAACCGAAGGCGTGGCAGACCCAGATCAGGATCGAGATCGGGACGAACAGGGCGAGTCGAAGCTTCAGCCGTCCCAGCCGGGCGAGCCTCAGCCACAAGGCGAACGCCAGGAAAGCGAGCGCCATCGACAAGGCGAAATTGACGAAGCCGAACATGAAGGGGAAGCTGTAGGTGAGCGGAAGCGCGAAATAGGCGGTCGGCGGCACCCGCCCGTGAACCTCGCGCGCGACCCACAGGAAGCCGGCCCCGGTCATGACCGGGATCGCGACGGTGATCAGCTTCACCGCCGGCTCGAGGCCGATCAGCGCCGCCAGCGGAACGACCAGCAGGTCCACGCCGAGATTGCCGATCAGAGCCCATTGGAAATGGTAGAAGCTCTGGAGGAGCGGCGAGCCGGCGATCTCCATCTGGACGTGGTAGCGGCCCATGTGGCCGGGCAGGTCGACGAGCGGCGGCACGTTCGGCCACAGCAGCGGGATCGCGCAGGCGAGCACCGCCGCCAGCACC
>DASVTA010000243.1:0-4394 GCA_036387815.1 Allosphingosinicella sp. | reverse complement strand
CGGGGACCTCGGGGGGTGAAAAGCGAGGCGCCTCTTTCGGGCCGAGGTCCCGGCTTTCGCCGGGATGACGGTTGGCTTTACTGCGGCGTCGTCACCGTGGCGTCGCGGCCGGCGCCGCTCGGGGCCGCGACGATCGCCTGGGTGGTGGCGCCCTTGTCCACGACGGTCGTCCCCGGATCCCCGGCGACCGAGCGGGCGCCAAGGGCGACCCGGTCGCTGCCGGCCGAGTTCAGCATCGAGCGCTCGCTCTGGCTGCGCGGGGCGGGGCCGCCGAACAGGGCGTCGAGCGCCTGGGTGCGGGCGTCCGCCCCGACCGGCGTCGGCTCCCCGGTCTTGGGCGGAGCAAGCGCGTAGTCGGGCGGGATGACGAGGGGCTGGTTGCGGGTGACCGCGAACTCGTCGGGCCGCTCCCGGCCGGCAATGCCGCCGGATCCGCAGCCGGCCAGCACCAGGGTGGCCGTGCAGGCGGCGAGGCCCAGCTTCACGAAACGCCCGGGCTTCACATTACGCATGATCACTTATCCTCCTTGGGAGCCTTCGGTTCGCGCGTCAGCAGCGCCCGCACCAGCAATAGCAGGACGCCGATGGTAATGGCAGCGTCGGCGACGTTAAAGACCAAAAAGGGATGGATGTCGCCGAAATGCAGGTCCGCATAGTCCACCACATAACCGAGCCGCACCCGGTCCAGGATGTTTCCGAGCGCTCCGCCGAGCACCAAAGCGAGCGCCACCGCGTCGTCGCGGCGCTTCTCGCGCCACATCCAGAAGGCGACGAAGGCGGCGATCGCGAAGGTGAGCGCCACGAGCAGCCATCGGCCGAGCTCGCTGCCGGCGTTGAACAGGCCCATCGAGACCCCGGTATTCTTCAGCCAGCGCAGGGTGAAGAAGGGCAGGAGCTCGATCGTCAGCCGCTGCTCCAGCTGGAGCGGGAAGCGCACCACCCATTTCAGAGCCTGGTCCAGGAGGAAGATCGAAGCGGCCACCCACAGCGCCAGCCTCCGGTTCTTCTTCATCCGCTCCGTATCGCCCGACAGATCAGCCATTCACAACCCCCTCGCAGCGGGCGCACAGGCCCCCGTCTTCCTCCACCTCGGGAAGCAGCCGCCAGCAGCGGCCGCACTTCAGATAGTCCGACTTGGTCACTTCGAGACTGTCGGTTTCGCCCGGCGCGACCTCGGAAACGATGTAGATCTCGGCCAGATGGTCGAGCTCCTCGTCGAGCAGGCCTGCCTGCACCGACGGATAAAGCACCTTCGCCTCCAGGCTGGAGCCGATCACCTTTTCGCGCCGGAGCGGCTCGATGCTCTCGGTGACCCGCTCCCGGGTCGAGCGGATCAGCGCCCATTTGTTGCCGAGCGCCTCGTCCCGCCACCCGGCCTCGATCGCGGGCCATTCGAGCAGGTGAACGGAGCCGCCCTCGTCGGGATAGCGGGTCTGCCAGACTTCCTCGGTCGTGAAGCAGAGGACCGGCGCCATCCAGCGGACCAGGGCGTGGAACACGGTGTCGAGCACCGATCGATAGGCCCGCCGCTTCGGCGCCGCGGGCGCATCGCAATAGAGGCTGTCCTTGCGGATATCGAAGAAGAAGGCGGAGAGATCGTCGTTGGCGAAGTTCGAGATGAGCCGCACGTAGCGGTTGAACTCGAAGCCTCCCGCGGCTTCCCTCAGCTCGGCGTCGAGCTCGGCCAGGCGGTGAAGCACCCAGCGCTCCAGCTCCGGCATCTCTGCCGCCGGCACCCGCTCCGCCTCGTCGAAACCGGCCAGTGCCCCGAGCAGATACCGGAAGGTGTTCCTCAGCTTGCGATAGGCGTCGGTGGTGGTGGCGAGCACTTCCTTGCCGATCCGGACGTCCTCGAAATAATCCGTCGACGCCGCCCACAGGCGCAATATGTCGGCTCCGCTCTCCTTGATGATGGCGAGCGGATCAACCGTGTTGCCGAGGCTCTTCGACATCTTGCGCATGTTCTGGTCGAGCGCGAAGCCGTGGGTGAGCACCGCCGCGAAGGGCGCCCGGCCGCGGGTCCCGCAGCTCTCCAGGAGCGAGGACTGGAACCAGCCGCGATGCTGGTCGGAGCCTTCGACGTAGACGTCGGCGCGAGCGCCCTCGCCGTAGCGCGCCTCGATCACGTAGCTGTGGGTCGAGCCGCTGTCGAACCAGACGTCGAGGATGTCGGTGACCGGCTCGTATTCCTCGAGGCTGTAGCCGTTGCCGAGCATGGCCTGGTGATCCGCCCCGAACCAGGCGTCGGCGCCGCCTTCGTGAAAGGCCCGGATGATGCGGCTGTTGACCACCGCGTCGCGCAGATACTCGCCCGTCTTCCGATGCACGTAGAGGGCGATCGGAACGCCCCAGGCGCGCTGCCGGCTGATCACCCAGTCCGGCCGCCCCTCGACCATGGCGCGGATCCGGTTCTTGGACTTTTCCGGTACCCAGCGGGTTTCATCGATCGCGGCGAGGGCGGTTTGGCGGAGAGTCGGTGGTCCTCCGTCGAGCATCAATGACTCAGAAAGTTTCGGAACCTCCAGAGGATTCGCGTCCATTGGAATGAACCACTGGGGCGTGCAGCGGAAGATGATCTTGGCCTTGGAGCGCCAGCTGTGCGGGTAGCTGTGCTTGAAGTCCGCCGAGGCGGCGAGCAGCCCGCCCGCCTCGCGCAGCCCCGTGCAGATCGGCCCGTCGGGCGCATTGAACTTGGCGTTGATCACCGAGCCGAGGCCGCCCAGCCACTCCCAGTCGTTCCGGTAGAAACCGCCGTCGTCGACCGCGAAGACGGGATCGATCCCGTGCGCCTTGCAGAGCAGGAAATCGTCCTCGCCATGGTCGGGCGACATGTGGACGAGCCCGGTGCCCTGCTCGGTGGTGACGAAGTCGCCGGGCAGGAAGGGGCGGGGCCTCGCGAAGAAGCCGCCGAGATGGTGCATCGGGTGGCGGGCGATCGTTCCGGCCAGGTCGGAGCCGGCAAACCTCTTCACCTCCTTGAGCTCCGCTTCCTCGCCGCCAGTCCAGGACCGGCGGAACCGCGCTGCAAAGTCGGTACGAAGCGTTTCGCTGGAGGCAATCAGGACTTGGCGGCCATTCTGCCACCTGAGGTCCGCCTCGCCATCGCGCCAGTGGGGGGCGGCGACGTCGTAGAGGCAATATTCGACATCAGGTCCGTAAGCGATCGCCTGATTGACAGGGATTGTCCAGGGCGTCGTGGTCCAGATCACGGCATGTGCGCCGACCAGCTCCGCAACCGGGCTCTCGACGATCTCGAACGCCACGTCGATCTGGGTCGAAATGATCTCCTCATACTCCACCTCGGCCTCGGCCAGCGCCGTCTTCTCGACGGGCGACCACATGACCGGCTTGGCGCCGCGGTAGAGCTGGCCGCTTTCGGCGAACTTCAGGAGCTCCTCGACGATCTTGGCCTCGGCCTCGAACTTCATCGTCAGATAGGGCTCGTCCCATTCGCCCATCACGCCCAGGCGCTGGAACTGCTCGGACTGGATGGAGACCCACTTTTCCGCATAGGCCCGGCATTCGGCCCGGAATTCGCGGGGCGGCACCGCGTCCTTGTCGAGCTTCTTCTTGCGGTACTGCTCCTCGATCTTCCACTCGATCGGAAGGCCGTGGCAGTCCCAGCCGGGCACGTAGGGCGCGTCCTTGCCGAGCAGGGATTGCGAGCGCACCACCATGTCCTTGAGGATCTTGTTCATGGCGTGGCCCATGTGGATGTCGCCATTGGCGTAAGGCGGGCCGTCATGAAGGATGAAGCGCTCGCGCCCGGCGCGGGCCTCCCGAAGCCTTCTGTAGAGCCCCATCTCGGCCCAGCGCGCGAGGATCGCCGGCTCCTTGGCCGCAAGGCCCGCCTTCATCGGGAAGTCGGTCTTGGGCAGGAAGACCGTCGCTCGGTAATCGGGTTTTTCGGACCTCCGGCGGGGATTAGCCGGGAAGGGGCGGAATGGGAAGTTTCGTCATCCCGGCGAAAGCCGGGACCTCGGGACGAGAAGTCTCGGTAGGTCTCCCCGAGGTCCCGGCTTTCCCCGGGACGACGGGGGGCCTCAATTCTCCAGCGCCCGCCCCACCGTGTAGAAATCCTCGATCCAAAGGTAGCCGCGGAAGTCGCGCGGCACCTTGGCGAGCTGCTCCGGGCGCTCGACGCCGGCGAGCTCGCCCTTCTCGTAGGGACCCATCATGATCACTTTGGTGCCGACGCTCTCCATCCGCGCGATGAAGCGCTTGGGCCAGCCCCAGATCGCCCATTGGTAGTTGAGCGGCACCACGACCGTCGTGTTGTGGCAGCTTTGGGGGATGAAGCTCGTCCAGCCGAACTTCACGTAATCGGTGAGGCAGGCCTTCATGTCGCCCTTCCAGAAGGTCCAGGCGCCGGGGACCAGCTGCTTCATCCGGGC
>DASVTA010000242.1:0-5677 GCA_036387815.1 Allosphingosinicella sp. | reverse complement strand
CTTGGCTTATGGGCGATTGCCTTGTGGCGGGTGCGCCCCGACGGGCTTGCGCTGATCGCGCTGCTTCCGATGGCGGGGCAGCTCGCCTGGCAGGTGGCGGCGCTGAAGCCCGACGACGGCGCCGATGCCCTCTCGAAGTTCCGGTCGAACCGAATGGCCGGCTTCATCCTCTTCCTGGCCTGCCTCGTCGTCGGCACCTCCTAGATTTCACCGCCCATCCGCCCTAGGTGGCGTGGATGCTGAGCATAACCGAAGCCGAGGCGCGCGCCGCCGCCCTGGTCGAGCGCGCCGCCCGCGCCGGCGCCGACGCGGCCGACGCCGTCTATCAGGCCGAATCCTCGACCAGCGTGCAGGTGCGCCTCGGCGACCTCGAGGATGTCTCCCGGGCCGAAGGCGAGTCGATCGGACTTCGCTTCTTCATCGGCAGCCGCTCGGCGACCGTATCGTCGTCCGATCTGTCCGACGAGGCGCTGGAGGCGCTGGTCGAGCGGGCGGCGGCGATGGCGCGCGAGGCGCCGGAGGATCCGTGGGCCGGTCTCGCGCCCGAGGGGAGGCTGATGCGGGAGCCTGGGCCCGACGTCGACCCCGACGACGGCGCGGATCCCTCGCCGCTCGAGCTCAAGGCCCGTTCCCTTGCCATCGATGAGGCGGGGAGGGCCGTCGCGGGAGTCACCAACAGCGACGGCTCGGGCGTGAGCGCCGGGCGCACGGTCACCGCGCTCGCCACCAGCCACGGATTTTGCCGCGGCTATTCCGCCAGCGGCTATTCCTCCTCCGCAAGCATGATCGCGGGCGCCGGCGGCGAGATGCAGCGCGATTATGCCTATGACAGCGTGCGCCATTACACCGACCTCGAAGACCCCGAAGCCGTCGGACGGCTGGCGGGGGAGCGCGCGGTGGAGCGGCTGCGGCCGGCCAAGCTGCCGAGCGGGACCATGCCCGTGCTCTTCGATCCGCGGGTGGGGAACAGCTTGCTGGGCCATCTGACGACGGCGATGGGAGGGCCTTCGATCACCCGCCGGACCAGCTTCCTCCTCGACAAGGAAGGCGAGCTGCTGTTCGCGGAGGGGGTGACGATCCGGGACGATCCGCACCGCCGGCGCGGCCTGCGCTCCAAGCCGTTCGATGGGGAGGGGCTTCCAACCCGGCCTTCGAACCTGATCGATGCCGGCCGGCTCACCGGCTGGCTGCTCGACAGCGCGTCGGCCCGGCAGCTCGGCCGGGAGCCGACCGGCCACGCCAAGCGAAGCGCAGGCGGAAGCCCGACCGTCGGGGCGACCAACGTCCACATGGAGCCGGGACGGATCACCCCGGAGCAGCTTATCGCAGAGGTGGAGAGCGGCCTCTACGTCACCCAGCTCATCGGACAGGGCGTCAACCCGGTCACCGGCGACTACAGCCGCGGAGCCTCCGGCTTCATCATCGAGAAGGGCAAGCTCGGTCCTGCGGTCGCGGAGATCACCATCGCCGGCAACCTCCTCGACATGTTCGCCCGCCTCGTTCCGGCCGACGATCTGGAATTCCGATACGGCGCCAACGTTCCCACCCTCCGGATAGACGGGATGATGGTGGCCGGTGCTTGATGCCGTCTCGGCGATCGTCGGCGAAGCGGGGCGAATCGCCGCCAGGCGCTGCGGCGGCAGCTTCGAACGGTGGGAAAAGGCGTCCGGAAGCCCCGTCTGCGACATCGACCTGGAGATCGACGCTTTCCTGCGGGAGCGCCTGACGGAGCTCGATCCTGAGGCCGGCTGGCTGTCGGAGGAGACTCTCGACGCTTCCGACCGCATCGAGCGGCCGAGGCTGTGGGTGGTGGATCCGATCGACGGGACCCGCGACTATCTGGCCGGCCGGCCCGGTTGGTGCGTGTCGGTTGCACTGGTCGAGGAGCGCACGCCGCTGATCGGAGTCCTCGATGCCCCGGCGCGGGGCGAGCATTGGACCGCGCGCAAGGGACAGGGCGCCCGGCGGAACGGCGAGCGGCTTCAGGTCAGCGGCCGGCTCGGGCTGGCCGGTGCCAGGGTTCCGGCCTATCACCTCCCCGATGCCGACGCGGATCTGGTCGCGATCCCGACGCCCAATTCGATCGCGCTCAGGATCGCGCTGGTGGCCGCGGGCGAGGCGGACCTGGTCGCGACTTTGCGTTGGGGGTTCGAGTGGGACATCGCGGCGGCGGCCCTGATCGCGTCGGAAGCGGGCGCGGCGGTGAGCGGGGCGCTCGGCCAGCCGCTCGCCTTCAACAGCGCCAGCGGCGAGGCGTTTGGAGTGCTCGTCGCAACCCCGGGCATACATTCCGAGGCTCTGGAGCGGCTTCGCGAGCGGGCGCTGGATCTGGTCTGATCCGTCATCCCGGGCTTGACCCGGGATCCATGAACACGGTTCGCGGGATGCTCCCGCCGGCGGTGTCCATGGATTCCGGCTTTCGCCGGAATGACGCTTCCTTCGTCGCAGCCGCGCGCCTCTTCGCAGCGCCCGTTTCTGTTCCGGCCGCGCACCTGCTAAGACCGCGCCAGGAGGATGATCCATGAAGCTTCGGCTGCTCGTTCCGCCCCTTGCCGCGGCCGCTCTCGCGGCTTCCGCGCCGCTCAGCGGCCAGGCGCCGGCTCCGCCTCCGCCTCAGGGGCCGGAGGAAGAGGGAGTCGTTCTCGGCACCGACCAGGACCGCTGGGCGCGGATGACCGTCCCGGTCACCATCGGCGACAGCGGTCCCTATGATTTCGTCGTGGACACGGGCGCGGAGCGGACCGCGATCGCCGCGGAGCTGGCGCGCGATCTTCGGCTCGGGCTCGGCAGGCGCGCCCGGCTTCACAGCATGACCGAAGTAAGCCAGATCCAGACCGTGCTCATCCCCGCGCTGGAGGTCGGCGGACGTAACGTTCGAGACATCCACGCGCCCGCGCTGCAGCGGCGCCACATCGGCGCCGAAGGGATATTGGGAGTCGATTCGCTGCAGTCGCAGCGCGTCTCCTTCGATTTCGTGCGCGAGCAGATGACGGTCACCAACAGCCGCAGGAGGGAGGAATCCTGGCCCTCCGGACCGCTCGTCGTCACCGCCCGCAACCGGCTCGGCCATCTCGTTCTGGTCGACGCCTCCGTCGACGGCCAGAAGGTCTGGGTGATCCTCGACACCGGCGCCCAGACGACCGTCGCCAACAACGTGCTCCGGCGCAAGCTCGAGGCGAAGGGTCGGCTTCGCAGGCCGACCTCGATCCTGCTGCAGAGCGTCACCGGCGGCCAGATGCTCGCGGACCAGACGATCGTTAAGAGGATCCGCCTCGGCGGAATCGACATCAACGACATGCCGGTCGCTTTCGCCGACGTTCATCCTTTCTCGAAGCTCGGCCTTTCGGATCGGCCGGCGCTGCTGCTCGGAATGGACGCCCTTCGCCTGTTCGACCGGGTTTCGGTCGATTTCCCGAACCGCCGGGTCCGGCTTCTGAGCGGGTCGAGATCGCAGTTGGAGGGCAGCCGGTTCGCCGCCGAGCAGCCCGTCATCCCGGCGAAAGCCGGGACCCCGGCGAGTTAAGGCGCGGCCCTTCTCCACGAGGTCCCGGCTTGCGCCGGGATGACGGGGGTCAACCCACCCTCGGCACCCTCAGGCGCGGGATGTCGATTTTCGGACAGCGGTCCATCACCACCTTGAGCCCGGCCGCCTCCGCCCGGGCGGCCGCTTCCTCGTTGATCACGCCGATCTGGAGCCAGACCGCCTTCGCTCCGGTCGCGATCGCCTCGTCGACCGCCTCGCCTGCCGCCTGCGGACGGCGGAAGATGTCGACCAGGTCGACGGGCTCGCCGATCTGGGCGAGCTCGCGCCAGACATATTCGCCATGGACATGCTCGCCGGTGATCTGCGGGTTCACCGGGAGAACGCGGTAGCCCCGGTCCTGGAGGAAGCGCATCACGCCGTAGCTCGGCCGGTCCGGCCGGTCGGACGCCCCGATCATGGCGATCGTCCGGGTGGAGGCAAGCAGCTCGTAAATGTCTTCGTCGCGGGTGAGGGGCATTCCGTACTCCGTCACCCCGGCGGAGGCCGGGGCTCGTGTGTCTATCTCCGTCACCCCGGCGAAAGCCGGGGCCTCGTGGGGTGAAGGGCGCCGCAGCCTTTTCTCCCCGAGGTCCCGGCTTCCGCCGGGATGACGGGGGAACTCACCTGGCCGCGATCCGCTCCATCAGCCGCGCCGCGAGCGCGGCGAAGGCGTCCGCCTCCGGACCCTCGCCGGCGGCGGGCGGAATGCCCGCGTCCGAATCCCTCCGGATCGACAGGGTGAGCGGGATCCGGCCGAGGAAGGGTATGGACATGACCTTGGCCGCGGCTTCGGCCCCGCCCGCGCCGAACGGATCCGAAATCTCGCCGCAATGGGGGCAGGCGTAGCCGGACATGTTCTCGACCAGGCCGAGCAGGGGCACGTCCATCTTGCGGAACAGGTCGATCGCGCGGGTGGCGTCGATCAGTGCCAGATCCTGCGGAGTGGAAACGATGACGGCGCCCGCCGGCTTCCACTTCTGGATGAGCGACATCTGGATATCGCCCGTGCCCGGCGGCAGGTCGACGATCATCAGCTCCCGGTCGTCCCATTCTCCTTCCATCAGCTGGCCGAGCGCGCTGGCGATCATCGGACCGCGCCAGGCCAGCGCCGTGCCCGGCTCCACCAGCTGCCCGATCGAAAGCATCTTCACGCCGTAGGCGTCGACCGGGACGATCCTCTTCTCGTTGAGCTCGGGGCGATCGGAATTGCCCATGATCCGGGGCAGGGAAGGGCCGTAAATGTCGGCGTCGACCAGCCCCACCTTACGGCCGGTGCGGGCGAGCGCGACCGCCAGGTTCGCCGAGACCGTCGACTTGCCGACCCCGCCCTTGCCGCTTCCCACCGCGATGAGAGTCCGCCCGGCCTTCTCCGCCGTCATCGCGATCCGGACGTCCCGCACTCCGGGCACGGCGACGAGGGCGGCCCGGATCGAGCGCTCGAGTCCGGCGCGCTCCTGCGCCGCCAGGCCGCCGACATCGAGGACCAGGCTCGCCACGCCGTCTTTCAGCCGCGGCGCCGCGATTCGGCCCTGGGCCTCCGCGACGGAGGAAAGGGCGGCCTTCAGTAACTCCGTCTCGTCGCTCATCCGCCGCAGATAGGCGGTGGCGTTCGGCTTGCCACTGTTTTTCCGGCCCGGCGCTTCCTATAAAGGCGATATGGCAATATTATTCGGGTGGGGCGCGCGCTTCGGCGCCATGATGAACGAAAATCGCGGCGGCCCCTGGGGTCCCTCGGGTGACGGCGGTGCCGGAGACGGCGGCGGCAGCGGCCCCCGCAATCCCTGGGGCCAGCCGCCGCGCAAGCGGCGCACGCCCGGAGCGGGCGGCAACGTCGGCTCGCTGGACGATTTCCTCAAGCGCAGCCGCGAGAAATTCGGCGGCCGCTTCCCGCACCAGGAGGGGCGGCCCTACTGGCTCTACGGCCTCGGCGTGTTCGTGCTGCTGTGGCTGCTCTTCACTTCATTCCACCTCGTCGGCCCGCAGGAAAAGGGCGTCGTCACCTTTTTCGGCAAGTTCAGCCGGACGGTCAATCCGGGCATCGCCATGACCCTGCCGCTGCCGATCGAGCGGCTGCAGAAGGTCGACGTCGGCCAGATCCGGACCAGGGACGTCGGCTCGCCCGACGCCTCGCAGGAGAATCTGATCCTCACCGGC
>DASVTA010000241.1:0-4420 GCA_036387815.1 Allosphingosinicella sp. | reverse complement strand
GCTCGGCTTCGCCGTCACCTCGCCCTTCACCTTCACCAGCGATTACGATCCCGACGGCTGGCAGCGTTACTCCGCGATCCGAAGCCGGCTACTCACGCTCGATTTCCAACCGTCGCTGGCGGTCGCGGCGACCGACTGGCTCAGCCTCGGGGCCGCCCTCAACATTCAATATAGCGACGCCTGGCTGTCCAACGCTCTGCCCAATCTGACGCCGGGCTCGCCCGACGGCCGCCTTCGGCTGACCGGCAGCGGGTGGGATCTGGGGTGGAGCGCCGGAGTGCAGCTTCGGCCGTCCGGGCGGACGAGCGTCGGGATCGCCTACAAATCGGCGGTTCAGCACAAGTTGAAAGGGCCGATCGAGATCAGCGGCCTTACGGGGCCGCTGGCGGCGCGCAATGTCGAGGCGGAGACCACCGCCCGCTTCACCACGCCCTGGCAATTGATCGTCGGTGCCCGCATCGGAGTCACCGAAGGCCTGACCCTCAACGCGCAGGCCACGCATTTCGGCTGGAGCAAGTTCGACCGGATCGAGATTTCGGCGCCGATCAACGACTCGCTCGAGCAGAATTACAAGGACACCTGGGCCTTTTCCGTCGGCGCCGACCAGAAGCTCGGGGACCGGCTGACGCTCCGGGCCGGAATCCAGGTCGATCCCACGCCGACCCGCGACTCGGACCGGGACCCGCGCGTGCCGGACGGCGACCGGATCGATTTCAACGCCGGCGCCAGCTTCGACATGAGCGAGCGGATCTCGCTGGACGTCGCGGCGGGCTATATCGACGTCGAGGCCGTTCCGATCAGCCGGGACGAGCGCTTTTACGCCGGCACCGCCGCCCAGACCGACGTGCTCACCCAGGGACGGGGCGCCAATCAGCGCGTGTTCGTGCTGGCGGTCGGAGGCCGCCTGAGCTTCTAGGGCGTGATCGTCTTAGCCCGACACATCCGTCATCCCGGCGACGGCGGCGGGTCGAACTGGAGCGAAGACGGCGTTCATGGATTTCGGACCAGGTCCGGAATGACGCTGAAAAAGCGTGGCGTTCAGGAGACCCGCGCTCGAAACGGTCAGCCGCCGCTGCCCGAATCGCCGCCGCTGGTACCGCCGCTGCTGCCGCCGCTGCTGCCGCCCGAGGCGGACGCGCCCGCGCCGCCGCTCTTGCGCCCGCCGCCGCGGCCGCCGCCGGCCGAGGCGGCCTTGCCCGAGCTTCCGGTCGAGCCGCTGGCGCCGGAACGGCCCTTGCCCCCGGAGGATTTCGCCGCCGAGGCTTTGCCGCGCCCGCCCGAACCGGACTTCGCTTCACCCGAGCCCGAGCTTCCGCCCGACGCCGATTTTTCGGACGACTTGCCGCTTCCGCTCGAAGCCGAGGCCGCCTTGCCGCGCTTCGCTCCGCCCGCCGAGGCCGAAGACCCGCCGGAACTCTTGGAACCGCGGCCCGCGGTGCCCGAGGCGCTCTTGGCTCCGCCGGACTTGGCGGTGCCGCGCGAGGCACTCGCCTTGGCGCCCGCCGATCTGGCCGAGCCCTTGGCGCGGCCCGAGGTCCCGCCGCTCTTGCCGCCGCTCTTGCGGGGCGACGAGGCGCTGGCGCCGCCGCCTTCGGTGCCGCCGCTCTCGTCGGCGCCGGCCAGCAGGCGCCGCACCGCGTCGGTCGCCGCAGTAACGATGGCCGCTCCGATCTTGCTTGCGCTGTCGGCGGCTGCCTCCGCCGTATCGAGGGCGTCCCGGCCGGCGTCACGAACGCTCTTCCTCACCCGCGCATTGGCGGTGAGCGCGGCCGCGGCGGTGACGAGCCCGGCCGCCAGCATCGACCGGGCCACCGGATTTTGCGCGAGCTCGGCCGCGCGCTGACCGGCTTCCTTCAGCGCATCGGGCAGGACACTGGACGAGCCGCCCTTGTCCTTGGAACCGCCTGAACCGCCCGAACCGCCTGAGCCGCCCTGGCTCGAATCCTTGTCCGCCATGTCGGTCTCCTGATGTTGTAACTGATGCGTAACAAGACGAGCGGCGGGGCGAGTGGTTCCCTCCGAGCGCGCCGGCAAACAAGAAGGGCCGCCCGCGAGGGCGACCCTTCCATCTTCGCCGGGGTGCGGCGCTAGCGCTGATCGTTCTCGAATTCGATTCCGCTCTGGCCCTGGCCTCGATCCTGGTGAGACTGCTGGTCCTGCTGGAACTCGATTTCGCCGCCACCTTCGCCCTGCGACTGGCCGCTTTGCTGCTCCTGCTGGAGGCCGCCCTGCTGGCCCTGCTGGAACTGGCCCTGGCCGCCCTGCTGATCCTGCTGGAGGTCGGAGTTGCCGCGGCCGCCGCCCTGGGCCTCGTCGAAGGCTTCGCCGCGCGACTGGCCGTCGGAGCTTCCGCCGCCCTGGCGAAGGTCGCCGCCGCCGCCCAGGCCGCCCTCGCCGCCCTGGTCCTGCTGGCCCTGGTGATTCTGCTGGTTCTGGGCGTTGCCGTAGCCGCCGGAGCCGCTGCTGCCGCCGGCCTGGTCCATGTCGGCGGCTGACGCGCCGCCGCCTTGCTGGCCGCTCTGTTGCTGCTGATCGCGATTGCCGCCGAACTCGCCGCTGGCGCCGCCGGACTGCGATTGCTGCAACTCGCTGCCCGAGAGACCGCCGCTTTGGTTGTTCTGATTGGCCATGATCATGCTCCTGGAAACACTGGGAACTTGATCAACGTCAGGCGAGGACGCCGGCTCCCCGCCAAGCGCCCGACCGGTGCCGGCATGCGCCGCACCGCGATTCCTCCCCCAGCTTGCCGGGGGAGGAATTCTTCAGCTAACGCGGGGGTTCGTCCACGCCCGGGATCGGCGGCTCGAGGTCATGGAGCTCGGGCTCGTGGACCTCGACGAGGCCGCGCCCGAGATGGCTCTTCCGATAGCCGTAGAGGGCGTAGAAGACGACCCCGATCACGGTCCACGCCGGCAGCACCAGCATCGCCTCGCGCGGCAGGTTGAAGAACAGGAAGAGGCAGCCGCCCACCGTCAGGAGCGCGACGAGCCCGACCGCGGGAACCCGGAAGGCGCGGCGCCGGTCCGGATCGGTCTTGCGAAGCTGCCAGACCGCGATCGCCACCATGAGGAAGGCGTAGAGCGTCCCGGCATTGGCGACGTCGGCCAGGGCGCCGACCGGGAAGAAGGCCGCGGCCACCGCGACGATGAGGCCGGTGATGATCGTCACCACGTGGGGCGTCTTCCACTTCGGATGGACCCGGGAGAGGGCTTCCGGGAGCAGGCCGTCGCGCGCCATCACGAAGAAGATGCGGGTCTGGCCGAACAGCAGGATGAGGATGACCGACGGCAAGGCGATGAAGGCGGCGTAGCCGAGCATGTTGCCGATCGAACCGTAGCCGATCGTGTGAAGCACGTGGGCGAGCGGCTCACGCGAGCAGACCAGGGCCTCCGCATATTGCGGCGTGGCGCACTGCAGCGACAGAGCCTCGCCCGTCGGCAGCGGAATTCCGTTCGCTCCCATGACCGGCTGTCCGCCCATCGCTCCGACCGCGCCCGCGGTCACCAGCATGTAGAAGACGGTGCAGATGAGAAGGCTGCCGATGAGGCCGATCGGCACGTTGCGCTGCGGGTTCTTGGTCTCCTCCGCCGCGGTGGAGACGGCGTCGAAGCCGACATAGGCGAAGAACATCGTCGCGGCCGCGCCGACGACTCCGACGCCCGAGCCGAAGCCGCCGAACATGCCGGCCGGCGCGAACGGGGTGAAGTTCTCGGCCTTGGTCACCGGCAGGGTAAGGATGACGAAGACGGTAAGCGCGGTCACCTTGATGGCGACGAGGATCGCATTGAACTTCGCGCTCTCCGAAGTGCCCCTCACCAGCAGCACGGTCATCAGCAATGCGATGGACAAGGCCGGAAGGTTGATGAACCCGCCCGCTTTCCCGCCCAGGACCAGCGGCCCGGAGCTCAGCCAGTCGGGGAAGTCTATGCCCCAACTTCGCTCCATGACGGTGTCGATGAAATAGTTGGACCAGCCGACGGAAACCGCCGAGGCGCCCACGGCATATTCCAGGAGCAGCGCCCAGCCGACCGTCCAGGCGAGGAACTCCCCCTGCACCGCGTAGCTGTAGGTGTAGGCGGAGCCGGCGACGGGGACCATCGAGGCGATCTCGGCGTAGCACAAAGCCGCGACGACGCAGACCGCTCCGGCGATGATGAAGCTGATGAGCAGGCCCGGTCCCGCTTTCTGGGCGCCGACCGAGGTGAGGACGAAGATGCCCGTGCCGATGATGCAGCCCACGCCGAACAAAGTGAGCTGAACCGCTCCGAGGGAGCGGTGCAGCGACTTCTTCTCGGCGGTGGCAAGGATTGCGTCGAGAGGCTTGACGCGCCCGAAAATCATATCCGTCCCCTTGTCTTCGTCGCCGGCTCTTCGGCCGGCTTCGTGCTGTTTGGCCGGGAACCTAGCCATTAAACCCGGC
>DASVTA010000240.1:0-4107 GCA_036387815.1 Allosphingosinicella sp. | reverse complement strand
TCCCGAGGCGAGCCCCGAGCTCGACCGGCTCGTCTCTTATGCCGTCGAATATGGAAACCGCTTCGTCGCTCCCTCGCTCAGGCGCCGGCCGCCGACGCCCGAGGAGGTTCCGGCGCTCCGCGAGCTGGACGAGATCCTCGCTGGAGACGGCGGCGCCGTTGGGGAGGATGAGGATCCGGCGGCCTTCCTCCAGAACCACGTCTATGAGATCGGCAAGAAATATTACGGCAAGGAGCGCCTGCGCGACTGGTTCAAGACGCTCTACGAGACCCTGCTCGGAAGCGACCAGGGCCCGCGCATGGGCAGCTTCATCGCGCTCTACGGGATCGAGAACAGCCGCCGCCTCATCGCCGAGGCGCTGGAGGCGGCCTGAGCTGTCGCCCCGGCGAAGGCCGGGGCCCGCAGGGGCGTGAAATTCTCGGAGCCTTTCACCCGCTGGGATCCCGGCCTTCGCCGGGATGACGCAAGCCGATCCACTCGTCATCCCGGCGAAAGCCGGGACCTCGGGACAAGACGTCTCGGCGGGTCTCCCCGAGGTCCCGGCTTCCGCCGGGATGACGGGCTTGTCTCAGCCCGCCTTCTTCGCCGCGATCCAGTCGTCGATCTTCTTCTCGAGCACCGCCAGCGGAAGCGCGCCCGTCATCAGCACCTGGGCGTGGAACTCGCGGATGTCGAAGCGCGGACCGAGCGCCTTTTCCGCCCGTGCGCGAAGCTCGCTGATCTTGAGCTGGCCGATCTTGTAGGCGAGCGCCTGGCCGGGGATGGCGATGTAGCGCTCGGTCTCCGCGGTCGCGTTGCTTCGCCCGCGCGAGCTGTTGTCGAGGATGTACTGGATGGTCCGGTCGCGGGTCCAGCCTTTGGAGTGGATGCCGGTGTCGACGACCAGCCGGATCGCCCGGAACAGCTGCGAATCGAGATAGCCGAAATATTGATAGGGGTCGGTGTAGACCCCGAGCTCGCGCCCGAGCGTCTCGGCGTAGAGCCCCCATCCTTCGACATAGGCCGTGTTGCCGCCGAAGCGCATGAAGCTCGGCAGCGCCTCATTCTCCTGCGCGAGGCTGATCTGGAAGTGATGGCCGGGAGCGCCTTCGTGGAGGTAGAGCGTCTCCATCCCGGGAGTGGTTCGCGACGGCAGGTCGTAGGCGTTGAAGTAGAAGACGCCCGGCCTCGATCCGTCCGTCGTTCCGCTCTGGTAGGAGCCGCGGGCCGCGCCCTTTTCGGTCAGCCCCGGCACCGGCCGGATCTCCAGCGCGGTCCTGGGAAGGGTCGAGAACAACTTCGGCAAGGTCGCGTCCAGCCTCTTGCCGATCGCGACATAGCCTTGCTGGAGCTGCTCGCGCGACTTGGGCTTGAACCTGGGGTCGGTGCGGATGTGCTCGAAGAATTGCTGGAGCGTGCCGGTGAAGCCGACCTGCGTCTTCACCGCCTCCATCTCCTTGTGGAGGCGGGCCACCTCGGCGAGGCCGATGCGATGGATCTCGTCCGGCGTCAGGTCGGTGGTGGTGCTCAGCGCCACCAGATGGCGGTAGAGAGCCGGACCGCCCTTCATGTCCTGAAGGCCGACGGTCGGCCGGGCCTTGGGCAGATAGCGGTCGCGGATGAAGTCGCGGAGCCGGGTCACCGCCGGCCTGATCCTGGTCGAGATCGACTCGGCATAAGCGGCCTTCAGCCGCGCCCGGTCGGCCTCCGGCACTTCCGCGGGGAAGTTCGCGACCGGACGGTAGAAGCTGCTTCCCTCCACGCCTTCGGCGAGCATCGCTTCGAGCTGCTCCAGGACGTTGGACATGACCAGCTTCGGCTGCACCACGCCCGCCGCCAGCCCCTGCTCCATGCGCTCGATGGCGCTGTCGGCGAGCCGGACGAAATCCTCGGTCCGGGCGAGGCCGTTCTCATAATCCTTGACCGTCTTGTAAGGGGCGATGCCCTCGCCGGAGCTCAGCTCCGAGAAGAAGGTGTGGAAGCCGTTGAAATGGTCGATCGGCCGGACGGCCGAAGCGGCGAACAGCTCGCCCTCGAGCCCGCGCAGGTCCATCGTCCGCTGCCATTTGAAGACGTCGAAGGCGACCCGCTCGTCCGGGCTCAGCGCTTCGCGATCGATCCGCGCCAGCGCCGCAAGCTCCGACCGGGCCGCGTCGCGCTCGGCGCCGTAATAAGCGTCGCTGAAGAAATTCCCCAGCCGGTCCGAATAGCGCAGGTCGCCGCGCGCGATGGCCTGGATCGGGTTGCGGCCAAGGCTGGCCTCGTCGCTTTGCCGAAAGAGCGAGGCGAGGGCCTGCGAGGCGGTCTGCCGCGGCGCTTCGGCGGCCGTCGTATCGATCGGCTCGGGTGGCGAGGAGGAGGCGCAGCCGGCGAGGAGAGCGGCCATCAGGCCGCCGACGATCTTTGTGGGTTTCATCCAGCTTCTCCCTTGTCCGCTTCATCTGCCTCCCTGCCGCGAAGCGGTGGGGAGGGGGACCACACGCAGTGTGGTGGAGGGGTAACTGGCTCGGCAGGGAAGGAGTCGCCCCGATCATCTCACTTTCGAGCCAGGTCACCCCTCCACCATGCTTCGCATGGTCCCCCTCCCCATCTTCGATGGCGTGGCAATTATTTCGTCGCCGCGATCCAGTCGTCGATCTTCTTCTCGAGCACCGCCATCGGCAGCGAACCGGTCATCAGCACCTGGGCGTGGAACGCGCGCGGGTCGAAGCGCTTGCCGAGCGCCTTCTCGGCCTTCGCCCGCAACCGCTGGATGGTGAGCGCGCCGATCTTGTAGGCGAGCGCCTGGCTCGGGATGGCGATGTAGCGCTCGACCTCGGAGGTCGCGTCGGTGCGCCCCATGCCCGAATTGGCGAGCATGTATTCGATAGCCTGCTCGCGGGTCCAACCCTTGGAATGGATGCCCGTGTCGACGACGAGCCGCATCGCGCGGAGCATCTCGTCGTCGAGATGGCCGAAACGCTGATAGGGGTCGGTGAACAGGCCAAGCGCCGGCCCGAGCGTTTCCGCATAGAGCGCCCATCCTTCGACATAAGCGGTGTTGCCGCCGAAGCGCATGAAGGCGGGAAGCGCCTCGTTCTCCTGGGCAAGGCTGATCTGGAAATGGTGGCCGGGCGCGCCTTCGTGCAGGTAGAGCGTCTCCATCCCCGGAGTGGTGCGCGACGGCAGGTCGTAGGCGTTGAAGTAGAAGACGCCCGGCCTCGATCCGTCGGGGGCGCCCTGCTGGTAGGAGCCGCCGGCCTCCGTCTTCTCGCGGAATTCCTCCACTCGGCGGATCTCTAGCGGCGTTTTCGGCAGGGTCGAGAATTGCTCGCCAATGCGCGCGTCGACCTTCTTGCCGATCGCATAATAGCCGTCGCGCAGCGCCTCGACCGTCGCCGGCTTGAACTTGGGGTCGGTGCGCAGATGGTCGAAGAACTGCGCCAGGCTTCCCTTGAAGCCCACCTCATTCTTGATCCCCTCCATCTGGCGGCGGATTCGGGCCACTTCGGTGAGGCCGAGCCGATGGACCTCGTCGGCCTTGAGCGGAAGCGTCGTCGTGCTCTCGATCAGCCGCTCGTACAGCCGGTCCCCGCCCTTCATGTGGACGAGCCCGGCCCCCTCCCGCGCCTTCGGCAGATAGTCGTTCTTCAGGAAGTCGCGAAGGCGCGTGTAGACCGGGTAGATCTCGTCGCGGATCGAGGCCGCATAGGCGGTCCGCAGGCGCGCCCGGTCGGCTTCGGGCACCGTGTCCGGGAAGTTGAGCGCCGGCGCGTAGAAGGGGGACTTCTCGGGCGGATCCTTGAGCTGGAGCTCGAGCTGGTCGATGACGTTGCGGATGGTGAGCTTGGTCTCGACGACTCCGGACGCCATGCCCTCGCGGAAGCGGCCGATGGCGCGGTCGTGATAGACCACATAGTCCTTATGCCGCTTCAGATTGTTCTCATAATCCCCCACCGTCTTGAACGGCGCCGCGCTCCGGCCCGAGGCGAGCACCGGGTAGAAGGTGTGGAAGCCGCTGAAGTGATTGATGGGGCGTACGACGGTCACCGCCATCATCTGCGGAGTGAGGTTCTTCAGGCCTTCCTCGGTCTGCCACTTGAAGACGTCATAGGCGATCCGGTCGGTCGGATTGAGTTTCGACCGGTC
>DASVTA010000239.1:0-2801 GCA_036387815.1 Allosphingosinicella sp. | reverse complement strand
GAAGCCCTCCACCTCGCGCTCGAGCCAGCGCTCGAGCGCCGCGGCGTCGAAGCGGTGGGCGTCGCGAACGTCGATCGTGCCGCTGTTCTGGGCGCTTCGGTCCATGGCTTGGCTCCTGTTACCTGGAGCCTTCATGGCCGCCAAGGCGACGGCCGCGCAACTCTCCGTAAGAGCCATTCCTCGTCATCCCGGACTTGATCCGGGATCCATGAACACCGCGGCACGAATGTGAAGTTCGCCCGTGTTCATGGATTCCGGCCTTCGCCGGAATGACGGTCCGCAGCGCCCTTGAGCTCCAGCCGGTGCGCATGAAGCAGCGGCTCCGTATAGCCGGACGGCTGCCGCTCACCCTGGAAGACGAGCGCCCGCGCCGCGCGGAAAGCGATGCTCTCGAAATCCCCCGCCATCGGCCGGTAAGCCGGGTCGCTCGAATTCTGCCGGTCGACGACCGCGGCCATCCGGCGGAGCGACTCCTCGACCTGGTCGTGTGTCACGACGCCGTGGAGCAGCCAGTTGGCGGCATGCTGGCTCGAGATGCGGCAGGTGGCGCGGTCCTCCATGAGCCCGACGTCGTGAATGTCGGGTACCTTGGAGCAGCCGACGCCCTGGTCGACCCAGCGCACGACATAGCCCAATATGCCCTGGATGTTGTTGTCGAGCTCCTCCCGGATCGCTTCGGGGGACCAGCCGCGATCCGCGGCCACGGGGATCTGGAGCAGGCCGTGGAGCGGCGCCGGCGCCCGGCCGGCGAGCTCGCTCTGGCGCTCGGCGACATCGACCCGGTGGTAATGGATCGCGTGGAGGGTCGCGGCGGTGGGGGAGGGGACCCAGGCGGTGGTCGCCCCGGAGAGCGGATGGGCGATCTTCTGGGCGAGCATGTCCGCCATCAGGTCCGGCATCGCCCACATGCCCTTGCCGATCTGGGCCCGGCCGGCGAAGCCGCAGGCGAGGCCTATGTCGACATTGTTGTCCTCATAGGTCTTGAGCCAGGGGCTGTTCTTCATCTCCGCCTTGCGGATGACAGGGCCCAGCTTCATTGCCGTATGGATCTCGTCGCCGGTGCGGTCGAGGAAGCCGGTGTTGATGAACACCACCCGGTCCTTCACCTCGCGGATGACGGCGGCGAGGTTGACGCTGGTCCGGCGCTCCTCGTCCATCACCCCGATCTTGAGGCTGTGCCGGGGGAGGCCGAGCAGATCCTCGGTCCGGTCGAACAGTCGGCCGGCGAAGGCGGCTTCCTCGGGCCCGTGCATCTTGGGCTTGACGATGTAGACGGAGCCGGCGGGGCTGTTGGAGCGCGGGCCGTTCACGTCGTGGAGCGCGGCGAGGGCGGTAATCACCGCGTCCGCGAGCCCTTCCTGGACGTCCTCGCCGTCGATCCGCATCATCGGATTGGCCATCAGATGGCCGACGTTTCGGACGAACATCAGCGCCCGTCCCTTGAGGCTGAGGGCGCCGCCGCCGGGCGTCTCGTATACCCGGTCCGGCTCCAGCCGCCGCTCCAGGCCGCGGCCGCCCTTGTCGAAGCGGGCGCTCAGCTCGCCCTTCATGAGGCCCAGCCAGTTGCGGTAGACCGCGATCTTCTCCTCGGTGTCGACGGCGGCGACCGAATCCTCGCAGTCCATGATGGCCGTCAGGGCGCTCTCAAGGACGATGTCGGCCACTCCGGCCGGATCGGTCCGGCCGATCGGGTGCTCGCGGTCGATGAGGATCTCGAGGTGGAGATCGTGGTGGCGAAGAAGCGGGGATTCGCCTCTCCACCCGGCGAGGAGCGTCGGGTCTCGAAGCTCGCCTCGATCCGTGACGAGGCGGCCTTCCTCGATGCCGTAGCGGGTGACTTCCGCGTGGCTTCCCCCCGTCAGCGGGGCGATCTCGTCGAGGAAGGCCCGCCCCCAGGCGACGACCCGGGCGCCCCGTTCCTCGTCATAGCCGCCCGCGCGAGGGCGGTCGCCGAGCGCGTCGGTGCCGTAGAGGGCATCGTAGAGGCTGCCCCAGCGGGCGTTCGCGGCGTTGAGGGCGTAGCGGGCGTTGCTCACCGGAACGACCAGCTGCGGCCCGGCCACGCGGGCGATCTCCGGGTCCACGTTCTCGGTTCCGATCGCGAAGGGCGCCGGCGGATCGACGAGATAGCCGATGTCTCGCAGGAACTCCTCCTCCTCGGCCGGATCGGGGGGGCGGCCGCCCAGCCCGGCGTTGCGCTCGTCGATCCGGGCCTGAAGGTCCTCGCGGCAGCGCAGCAGGCGCTTGTTCGCCGGGGTCAGCTCGCGAAGCAAAGCGGAGAAGCCGAACCAGAAGGGGGCGGGCTCGATGCCGGTGCCGGGAAGGGCTTCGTCTTCGATGAAGGCCCTCAGCCGCCGGTCCACCTCGATTCCCGAGATCAGCTCGTATCCGCCCAAGGCGCGCTCCCCTTTTCCTCGTGACGAGGTCCGCCTAGCGTCTGTATGGGCCTTAATCCATGCGCTTCCTGATCCTGCTCGTCTCGTTGCTGCTGCTGCCCGGCGCGGCGGCGCCCGCCGGGGAGGCGGCCATCCTCCTGCGCCCGGCCCGCGTCTTCGACGGCGTCAACCCGAGGCCGCACGAAGGCTGGTCGGTGCTCGTTCGCGGCGAGCGTATCGAGGCTGTCGGCCCCGCTCTGGCCGCGCCCGCCGGGGCGAGGGTGATCGACCTTCCGGGCACGACCCTGATGCCGGGCCTGATCGAGGGCCATTCGCACCTCTTCCTCCATCCTTATAACGAAACCAGCTGGGACGATCAGGTCCTGAAGGAGCCGCAGGCGCTTCGCACCGCCCGGGCGGTCAACC
>DASVTA010000238.1:0-3155 GCA_036387815.1 Allosphingosinicella sp. | reverse complement strand
CCCGGTTCCTTCGCGAAGTGCGCGACGGCGCCTGCGGCCTTTTCGCTACCACCCTCTCCCCCGATTACAACGCCGCCCACCGCGACCATCTCCACCTCGATCAGGCGGAGCGCGGCGCCATGGGCTGGAGGGCCTGCCGATGATTTTGCCTCCCTATCGTCAGATGGGGAGGGGGACCATGCGAAGCATGGTGGAGGGGTGTTCGGCGCGGCATTCTGAGTTCCGACTGAAGAGACGGCAAGGCCTGCGCCTTCTACCCCTCCACCACCCTTCGGGTGGCTCCCCTCCCCATGACTTAGTCATGGGGAGGCCTAACGCAGAACGGCCCCGCCCTTGCGGGCGAGGCCGATCCTGTCTCCGCCGAAGCGGAAAGGCTTCAGCTCAGATGGCGCGAGAGATGCTTGTTCATCTCGAACATCGAGCAACGGTCGGTGCCGAAGATCTTCTTGAGCTTGTCGTCGGCGACGATCTCCCGCTTGTTCTCGGGATTCTGCAGCTTGTTGGTGCGGATATAATCCCACATCTTGCTCACCACCTGGCTGCGGGGCAGCGGGTCGGAGCCCGTGATCTCCGCCAGATCCGCCGACGGCGTCACCGGACGCGACAGGCCGCCCCTCGCTCCGCCGCCCGATCCGCCGCCTGAAGTGCCTTTTGCCATGATTTTCCCTCCTGTGAATGCTGCGCTGATAAGCCCCAAACGCGCGGCGAGCGCAAGAGATTCCAAGGCCGGAATTCGCCGGACCGCCGCTGAGGGCCGTTCCGGCGCGTTTTTAACGTGGATCATGGCCCGAAATTGGGTCTCATAGAGGGGAGCCCACCTGCCGGGGCTGGACCTTCGCCCCCTGATTCGCCGGCCCCTTGTCATTCCGGCGAAGGGCGCAATCCATGACACTGCCCGGAAGCTACCCTCGGCGCTCCGTGTTCATGATGCCGGATCAAGTCCGGCATGACGATGGGCCGAACGGCACCACCTTGTTGCCGGAGTCGTGGCCGATGTCGGCGCGGCCCAGATAGGCTATGCCGGAGCGGTCGCACCAATAACGGAACACCTCCTCCTCGTCGGCCCCGAAGTCCGGATCGTTGACGGGCACTTCGGTGCACCGCCCGAGCCTGATCCCGGCGACCCGCCGCACCCGGGCATTTCCGGTGATGTGGAACAGCGAACGGTCGGTTCGGTACATATGCTCGGACACGTCCTCCAGCATCAGCACATGGCCGGCGAGGTCCGGCTCGAGCGCCGTTCCCAGCAGCTGCGAGAAGACGGTGATGTTGAAGGCCGCGGCCGGGGCGCCGTCCAGGCCGGGCTCCAGCGCGGCCGGATCCGCCCGGACCAGCCAGGCCAGCGCCCGCGCCACCGCCGCCTCGCCCCCCTCTCGCCTGATATCGCCCGGCATCGGCCCGTGCGCCACCCGGGCAAAGCCGGCCCGATACAGTCCGGCGAGCATGTAGCCGGCATCGCTGAAGCCGAGATAGGCCTTGTCACGGGCGGCCGGTCGCAGTCGTTCCAGCACCGGCTCGGCGATCCGGCACGATCCATAGCCGCCGCGGGCGAACCACAGCGCCTCGAAGCCGGGATCGTTCGCCACCTCGACGAAAGCGTCGGCCCGCGCCGCGTCGTCCCCGGCGAAATGGCGGTGGCTGAGGAAGCATTGCGGGTGGAAGACGAGCTCCACCTCCGGAAAGGCTTCCGCCGCGAGCGCCGTCACCCGATCCGCCGCTTCCGACGGGATCGGAGTGCTCGGCGCGACGATCCCGATCCGCATTCCCGCCCCTTTCCGCGTTTGAAAAGCCCCTCCGACCTCAATAGGGCGGCGCAATGTCAGGCTCCAAATCCTATTTCTTCTGCGGCATCGGCGGAAGCGGAATGCTTCCTTTGGCTTCCATCGTCCGGGCCCGGGGCGCCGAAGTGGCGGGCTCCGACCGTGCCCTCGACCAGGGCCGCACCGCGGCCAAGTTCGATTATCTGCGCGGCCTCGGGATCGGCCTCCACCCGCAGGACGGAAGCGGCCTCGTCTCGCCGGAGCAGATCCTCGTCGCCTCCGCCGCCGTCGAGGACAGTGTCCCGGACGTCCAGGCCGCGCGGCGCCTCGGCCTGGAGCGGGTCACCCGCGCCGAGCTGCTTGCCCGGCTCTTCAACGCCGCCGATACGGGGATCGCCGTCGGCGGCACCAGCGGCAAGTCGACTGTCACCGGAATGATCGCCTGGATCCTCCACCGGGCCGGGCTGGAGCCGACGGTGATGAACGGCGCGGTGATGAAGAACTTCGCCACGGCCGAAGCCCCCTTCGCAAGCGCCCTCGTCGGCGGCGACCGGTTCTTCGTCAGCGAAGTGGACGAAAGCGACGGCTCGATCGCGCTCTTCCGCCCGAAGATCGCGGTGCTCAACAACGTCAGCCTCGATCACAAATCGATGGACGAGCTTCGGGCGCTGTTCGGCGACTTTCTGGCCACGGCGCAAACGGCCGTCCTCAACCTCGATGATCCCGAGACCCGGGCTCTGGCCGAGGCCCTGCCGCCCGAGCGCCGCTTCACCTTCTCGTTCAGCGACCCTTCCGCCGATCTTCACAGCCCCGGCATCGACAATATGGGCGGCGTGGTGCGCTTCGCCGTCCGCGGCCGGCCTGGCGAGGATCATCAAATGGCGAGCCTGCCCCTGTGGGGGTCCCACAATGCCCGCAACGCCCTCGCCGCCCTCGCCGCGACGGTGGCAGCGGGCGTGCCGCTTGCAGCCGGAGTGGAGTCGCTCGCCGGCTTCAAGGGGCTGCGCCGCCGCTTCGAGGAAGTGGGCGAACGCAACGGCGTGCTCGTCATCGACGATTTCGGGCACAATCCGGACAAGATCGCCGCGACCCTCCAGGCCGCCCGGTCCTACCTTCAGGGCCGGCTTCTCCTCTTCTTCCAGCCGCACGGATATGGCCCGCTGCGCACCATGCGGAGCGAGCTCGTCGCCGCCTTCGCAGAAGGCATGGAGGGCGACGACCTCCTCATCCTCTGCGACCCCGTCTATTTCGGAGGCACGGTGGAGCGGACGGTCACCAGCGCCGACATCGTCGCAGACGTGGGCGGCCGCGGCCGGACCGCGGAGCACATCCCCGACCGCGCCGGGGCCGGGCGCCGCCTCGCCGTCCTCGCCCGGCCCGGCGACCGCATCATCG
>DASVTA010000237.1:0-3487 GCA_036387815.1 Allosphingosinicella sp. | reverse complement strand
GCTCTACCTTGCCCAGCCGCCGCTCTACCGGCTGACCGCCGGCCCCACCGTGGCCTACGCGCGCGACGATGCCCACCGCGGTCTGCTCGAGAAGACCATGTTCAAGGGCAAGAAGGTCGAGATTTCGCGCTTCAAGGGCCTCGGCGAGATGAACCCCAACCAGCTTCGCGAAACCACCATGGACCGGAACTCGCGCTCGCTTATCCGGGTCACCCTGCCCGACGGCTATCAGCAGCAGCATCCGGTCCGCGACCTGGTCGACCGGCTGATGGGCCGCAACCCGGAGCACCGCTTCAACTTCATCCAGAACCACGCGGCCGAGATCCCGGAGGAGGAGATCGACGCGTGAGCGAAGCGGGCGCACGGCCGCGCGGCTTGCGCCACTGGCTCCCGCTGCTTCTTCTTCTGGCCTTCGCCTGGACCGGGACGGCGGCGGCGGCGGAGCCCTCGCCGGAATTCGTCCGCCGAGCCGACGAGCTGGTTCGGCTGCTGAACGCGCAGCTTCCTCCCGACCGGCTGTTATCACCGGCCTTCCTGGCGCAGGTGCCCGCCCAGCAGGTCACCGCTATTTCCGCGCAGCTGAGGTCGAGCCACGGCCCCGCCCGCCGGGTTAGCCGGATCGAGGCGGCCACTCCAACCGCCGGAATCGTCCTTGTCGCGTTCGAACGAGCGGTGGTCCGGATGCAGATGGCGATCGACCCGAAGCCTCCGCACGCGATCGAAGGGCTGCTCGTCTCCGGCGCCGAATCCAGCGCCGCCGACGTTGCGGCCCTGTTCGGGGAGATCGTCGGCCTGCCCGGCGAAGTTTCCCTGGCCGCGGCCCGGCTGGAGGAGAGCGGGCCGGCCGAATTCCTCACCCAGAAGGCGGATCGGCCGATGGCGATCGGATCGGCGTTCAAGCTGTTCGTGCTGGCGGAGCTGGTCCGCTCGGTAAAGACGGGCGAGAGGAGATGGACCGACGTCGCTGCGCTCGGCCCCCCTTCCCTGCCCTCGGGCCTGCTCCAGGACTGGCCGAAAGGCTCTCCCGTCACTCTCCACAGCCTCGCCGCGCTGATGATATCGAGGAGCGACAACAGCGCCACCGACACCCTGCTCGCACTGCTCGGACGCGAAAAGGTCGAACGTCTGTTGCCGGTGCTGGGCGTCCGCGCGGCCGAGCGCAACCGGCCGCTGCTTTCGACCCGGGAGGCTTTCGCCCTCAAGCTTGGCGATCCGGCGGTCCTCGCCCAGTGGAAGGCCGCGGACGAAGCGGGGCGGCGGGCGCTGCTGCCGCGGCTCGCCGGGATCGAGGCGGCCAAGCTGGACCCGCTCCGCCTGGCCAGCCGTCCGATCGAGATCGGCACCGTCGAATGGTTCGCCTCCCCGTCGGATCTCGTTCGGACTCTCGACTGGCTCCGGCGCAACGGCGATCGGACCGCGCTCGACATCCTCGCCATCGTTCCGGGCGCCGGATCCGAACCGGTCCGCGGCTTCTCCTATTTCGGCTTCAAGGGCGGCTCGGAGCCCGGGGTGCTGAACCTCAGCTTCCTCCTGAAGACCCGTCAGGGCCGCTGGCTCGCGGTCGCCGCGACGTGGAACAACGAGGCGGCCCCTCTCGACGAGGCGAGATTCGCCGCTCTGACGAGCCGGCTGGTCGGCCTGATGCGCTGACCGGCCGACCGCCGGCTTCGACGGCGATCAGCGGCCGCTCGCCTCCCGGGACCGGCGAAGCGCCTCCGCGTCCCTGGCGAGCTTTTCGCGCGAAGCCTTGAGCGCGGCGACGGCCGTGGCCGCCTTCTGGCAGAAGGCGCGGCCGGTTTCGTCGAGCTTCGCCGGAGCGTCGATGCAGCGGCCATAGGCGATGGAGCGGGGAATGAGGTCGAGCGGCTCCGGCGACGAATCCTTCCGCTCGATCACAGGCCGAATCGCGGTGAAGAAGATCCGCCAGCCGCGGGCTCGAGCCTGCGCCGTCCCCTTCGCCGAGGATTCGAGGCTCGCGACCGGGACCTTATCCAGACGCGCAAGCGCCTCGTCGAACCGACCGAGCTCGCGCAGCGCGTTGATCGCGCGCCCCTCCATTCCGATCCAGTTGAGGTTCTCCGGAGACGGCGGCACCTTCGCCGAGGCCTCGGCAAGCTCCGCAAGATAACGCTTCCTGAGCCCCGGCCGGCCGTCCGCCTCCCAGCCCGCCTGCAGCAGGGCCCAAAGATAGCGCTCGGGCGGCTCGCCGATCTCCCGCATCAGCCAATAGGCGCGGTAATATTGGGTCTCCTCCTTCCGGAGCGCCTTATAGGGCGCCGAGACGATCAGCGGCTCGAGCTTCGCCACCTCCTCCGCACTATATTCCTTGTAGAAGACCAGCCCGTTGTCGGGGCATTCGGGAAGGGTGAGCGGGAACTTCACGGTGCCGTAAGGCCGGCCGTCCGGCCGCTCGCCCTGGACGACGGGCGGCGCGACCTGAACGAACTGGAAGCTTCCGCCGCCGATCGGGCAGGTCATCGTGCGCGGCGCCGGAGCGCCCGGAGCCGCGTTCTGGGCGACGGCCGCAGAGGAGCCGAGAGCGGCAAGCGCCGCGGCGAGGAAGAAGATACGCATCGCAATACTCCCTGGGGCGCAGGGGCTTCTAAACCCCCGTTCGCCTGAATTGAACCTGCACGTCCTTCATGGGTCCTTCGATACGCCGGTTCGACAAGCTCACCGGCTACTCAGGATGAGCGGCAGAAGCGTGCGCCTTAACCCGCTCATCCTGAGTAGGGGCTGAGCCTGGCGAAGACCCGTATCGAAGGACCTCGGCAAAGCAAGGACCCGGCTAGCTCGTCACCGCGGGAGCGACGAGCGGAAAGCGGGGGATGGCGGCGTCGAAGCCCCGTCCGTCGGCGGCGACCATCTTGTAATGACCCTCCATCCAGCCGGTCGGCGTGGGCAGCGGGCAGCCGGAGACATAGTCGAAGGACCCGCCGGGCTCGATCACCGGCTGCTCGCCCACCACGCCTTCGCCCTGCACCTGGTGGCGGCCGCCGCGGCCGTCGGCGATCGTCCATTCGCGGCTGATCAGCTGCACCGCGCCGCGGGCGCCGTTCTCGATCCGGACGTGATAGGCCCAGAACCAGCGGCCGCGGCCGGGCTCGGACTGTTCGGGAAGGAAGCTCACCGCCACCCGGACGGTGATGTCGCCGGTCGTGGCGCTGTGGGGAAAAAGGCTTTTCACAAGCGCTTCCCTCTACTTATCGGCTCTGCGCGTCAATTGCTTGCGCGGCCGCGCCCGATCCGCGAAGAAGCGCGTGCGATGGCGAGAGACTGGAGCCCGGCAAGCTGGCGCGGCCACGAGGCGCGGCAGCAGCCCGTTTATTTGCACCCCGAGGCGCTGGCCGCGGCCCTGAGGGAGCTCGCCGCCTACCCGCCCCTCGTCGCCGCCGCCGAGGCGCATGCCCTGAAAGCCGCGCTCGCCGAGGCGCAGGCGGGGCGCGCCTTCCTGCTCCAGGGCGGCGACTGCGCCGAGAGCTTCGCC
>DASVTA010000236.1:0-5554 GCA_036387815.1 Allosphingosinicella sp. | reverse complement strand
CGGGTCTCCCCGAGGCCCCGGCTTTCGCCGGGGTGACGGCGGCCCCTATTCCGCCTGGATGATCTTCTCGATCTCGGTGACGGGGTGGCCGGTCAGATCCTTGGCGATCTCGCCGGCCAGGCGCTTCTCGACCTCCTTGTGGTAATGCTTGCGAAGCTCGCCAAGCGTCTTGGGCGGAGCGACGATGATCAGCGAATCGAAGTCGTTGCGAAGCGCGCGCTTCTTGAGAAGCTCGGCCGTTTCGGCGGCGAAGCGCTCCTCCTCGAGCTGATGGAAATCGACCTCCTGATAAGCGCTTCGTCCGGCGCCTCCCGAGGCGTCGAAGGTCCGGCACGGACCGTCCGTCTTCTGGTCGCGGTCGGCGGCACCCGTGGTCTCGCGCTTACGCTCCACCTCGAGCTTGGGATATTCGGAATCGCCTTCATTGCGGAAGAACAGCATCTTCTTGCCGTCGGCCACTACCACGAAACTACCGTGCGGAACCTGCATCGCTCTCTCCTTCTTCGCCCGACCAACTCCCGAATCGCGGCGATGGTTGCCACGCTTGCGCGCGCGCAATCGGCGGCCTAGCTCGGCTGCGATGCGCATTCTCCTCACCAACGATGACGGAGTGAACGCCAGCGGCCTCAAGGTGCTGGAAGGGATCGCCCGCCGCTTTTCGGACGACATCTGGATCGTCGCTCCGACCGAGGAGCAATCCGGCGCGGGCCACTCCCTCACCCTGTCCCGGCCGGTTCGGCTGCGGAAGCTGGGCGAGCGGCGATATTGCGTGACAGGCACGCCCACCGACGCGGTGATGATGGCCGTCGCTCACCTGATGAAGGACAGTCCGCCGGACCTCGTCCTGTCGGGAGTCAATCGCGGCGCAAACCTGGGCGAGGACGTCACTTATTCGGGCACCGTCTCGGCGGCGATGGAAGGGGCGATGGCGGGCTTCCCGTCGATCGCGCTCAGCCAGGCCTATGCCAAAGAAGGAATGGGCGACACCGTCCCCTTCGCGGCGGCGGAGGCCTGGGCCGAACGCGTGCTCCGGCCGATGATCGAAGGGGGGATCGGGCCGAGGACGCTCGTCAACGTGAACTTCCCGGCGCTGCCCGCCGAGTCGGTCAAGGGCATCAGGGTCGCGCCGCAGGGACGCCACGATTACGGCCGGCTGCGCATCGTCCCGCGCACCGATCCGCGCGGCTACGATTATTTCTGGTTCGGGCTGGCGCCGATGGTGGAGACTCCGGGCCATTCCACCGATCTGGAGGTGGTCGCCGACGGCTTCGTCGCCGTCACTCCGCTCCACTTCGACCTCACCCACGGCCCCTCTCTGGCGCGATTGTCGGAGCTTTACCGCTGATGCGCCCGCGGCGGCCGCGCGGACCCGACGAGATCAACATGCGGCGCCGGGGCAAGCTCCCGGTGTGGGCCCAGCTCGCCTGGCGCGCCGCTCTGGTGGTGGGGCTGCTCGCCTTCACGATCGCCCTCCACTGGTTCGAACGGGACGGGCTCAAGGACACTCACGACGGCCACATCACCTTCGTCGACGTCGTCTATTTCACGATGATCAGCATCACCACCACCGGCTATGGCGACATCGTTCCGGTGGCCAACCACACGCGCCTGTTCGACGCCCTGGTGGTGACTCCGATCCGGATCTTCTTCGTCCTCATCTTCATCGGCACCGCCTACACGTTCGTGTTCAGGCGCACCTGGGACAAATGGCGTATGAAAAGGCTTCAGCGGACCCTTTGCAATCATGTCGTGGTCGCCGGCTTCGGCACCGGCGGGTCGGAGACGGTGGACGAGCTCATCGCCCGTGGAGTCTCGCCCGACGAGATCGTCGTCATCGACGCCAACGAGGACGCGCTCGAGCGCGCGGAATCGCTCGGCTGCGCGATCGTCGATTCGGACGCGACCCGCGACAAGACCCTTCAGGCCGTGCACATCCAGCGCGCCCGGGCGATGATCGTCACCGCCGGCCGCGACGACACCTCGATCCTGATCACCCTCACCGCCCGTCACCTCGCGCCCGACCTTCCGATCAGCATCGCGGTGAGGAACGAGGACAACGAGCTACTCGCCCGCCAGGCCGGAGCGACGACGGTGATCAACCCGGTGAGCTTCGCCGGGCTGCTTCTGGCTGGGTCGACCCAGGGCCTTCACATCTCCGACTATATCGCCGACCTCGCCTCCTCGAGCGGCCGGGTGAAGCTTTCGGAGCGGACCGTGACGGACGAGGAATGCGGCAAGCCGCTGACCGCGCTCACCCAGGGCATCGGCGTGAGGATCTATCGCGGCGGAGTGCCTTACGGCTTCTGGGAGCCGGAGGCCCGGTCGCTGCTTCCGGGCGACTGCATCGTGGAGATACTGCCGACGGCGGAGAAGGAAGCGGAGCTCTAGGGACAGTCACTAGTGACTGTCCCTATCGGCAAGGCGGCTAGTGCGAGGGCCGCCGCCCCTGCAAATCCCGCCCCCGCCAGGAAGGTCGCCGCCGGTCCGAAGCTTTCCCAAAGCAGTCCCGCCGTCACGCTCGCCGCGAGCATCGCGACTCCGGCGGCGAGGTTGAACAGGCCGAAGGCGGAGCCGCGCAGCGCCGGCGGCGAGCGGTCGGCGACGAGGCGGGAGAGCAGGCCCTGGCTCAGGCCCATGTGCAGGCCCCACAAAGCGATGGCGGCGAAGACGGCGGTCAGTCCGGGGACGAGGGCCAGCAGGAGGTCGGCGGCGGCGAGGACGGCGAGGCTCGCCAGGAGAAGGCCGCGGGTGCCGATCCGGTCCGACGCGACCCCGGCCGGATAGGAGGCGGCGGAATAGACGAGGTTCATCACCACCAGCACCGCCGGCGCAAGCCAGAGCGGCAGGCCTTCGCCCGAAGCCTTGAGGATCAGGAAGGCCTCGCTGAACCGGGCGAGGGTGAAGAGAATGCCGACCGCAACGAGGCTCCAATAGCTGCGGTCGAGCCGCTTCAGGTCGCGGAAGCGAAGCGGCTCCGGGGCGGGAGCGCCGCGCGCGGCGGGCGGCTCATGGACGGCGAAATGGACGATAAGGACCGCCGCGACGGCCGGAATGACGGCGATCCAGAAGATCGTCCGGATGTCCTCCGCCAGCAGCCACATGAGGCCGATGGCGAGGAGCGGCCCGGCGAAGGCGCCGACCGTGTCCATCGACTGGCGCAGCCCGAACGCGCGGCCGCGGATTCCGGCCGGGGTCACGTCCGCGATGAGGGCGTCGCGCGGCGCTCCCCTGATCCCCTTGCCGATCCGGTCGGCGAAGCGGGCGGCGAGCACCGGCCAGGCGCCCGCGGCGAGCGGGAAGAGCGGCTTCGACAGCGCCGCGAGGCCATAGCCGAGCAGGATCAGCGGCTTCCTCCTGCCAAGCCTGTCGGAGATCCAGCCCGAGAAGACCTTGGTGATCGAGGCGGCCGATTCGGCGATTCCGTCGATCAGGCCGACCGCGGCCACGCTGAGGCCCAGCGTGCCGACCATGAACAGGGGCAGGAGCGCGTGGATCATCTCCGACGACAGGTCCATCGCCAGGCTGACGAACCCGAGGGCGACGACGGAGCGGGGAAGAGACGGACGTGGGCTCACAGCGCTCCATGACTCCCCTCCCTGGAAGGGAGGGGCCGGGGGTGGGCAGGCGAGCGAAGCGAGACTTCTTCGCGGATTTCCGGGTTCGGCCGCCTTCGGCGGACCCACCCCTAGCCCCTCCCTTCCAGGGAGGGGAAGAGGCCGGCCCCTCGCCCGGGTCGCAGGGCTAGGAAAGCTCGCCCGGAGCGCCTATCTAGCACCCTTCCCATGGCCACAATCCTTCCCTCCCCGCCCAAGGTCGGCATGGTTTCGCTCGGCTGCCCGAAGAACCTGGTCGATTCCGAGCGGATCCTGACCAAGCTGCGGTCGGACGGCTACCAGATGTCGCCCGATTATGCCGGCGCCGACGTCGTCCTGGTCAACACCTGCGGCTTCCTCGACAGCGCCAAGGAGGAGAGCCTGGAAGCGATCGGCGAGGCGATCGCGGAGAACGGCCGAGTCATCGTCACCGGCTGCATGGGGAAGGAAGCGGAGGTCATCCGGGAGCGCTTCCCCCAGGTACTCGCCGTCACCGGCGCCCATCAATATGAGCAGGTGGTCGGAGCGGTGCACGAGGCGGCGCCGATGCCGCCTTCGGCCTTCCTGAACCTGGTGCCGGAAGGAAGCCTGAAGCTCACTCCACGCCATTACAGCTATCTGAAGATCTCGGAAGGCTGCAACCACCGCTGCAGCTTCTGCATCATCCCGAGCCTTCGCGGCGACCTCGTCAGCCGGCGCCCGGACGCGATCCTGCGCGAGGCCGAGAAGCTGATCGCCGCGGGAACGAAGGAGCTGCTCGTCATCAGCCAGGACACCTCGGCTTATGGGGTCGACGTCCGCCACGCCTCCTGGCCGTGGAAAGGCGGAGAAGTGCGCGCCGATATGACGGACCTCGCCCGAGAGCTCGGAAGGCTGGGGGCCTGGGTGCGGCTCCACTACGTCTATCCCTATCCGCACGTCGACCAGGTCATCCCGCTCATGGCCGAAGGGCTGGTCCTTCCCTATCTCGACATCCCGTTCCAGCACGCCTCGCGCAACGTCCTCAAGGCGATGCGCCGCCCCGCCAACGAAGCCAAGGTGCTCGAGCGGATCCACAGGTGGCGGGAAATCTGCCCGGACATCGCCATCCGTTCGACCTTCGTGGTCGGCTTCCCGGGCGAGACCGAGGCGGATTTCGACTATCTGATGCAGTGGCTTGAAGAGGCGCGGCTCGACCGCGTCGGCGCCTTCCGCTTCGAGCCCGTCGAGGGCGCGGCCGCCAATCTCCTGCCCGATTCCGTTCCGGAGGAGGTCAAGGAGGAGCGCTACGCCAGGCTGATGGAGCTGACCGCGCGGATCTCCGCGGCCAAGCTTCAAGCGAAGATCGGCCGGGAGATAGACGTTCTGATCGACCTCGCGGACGGCGAAGGCGGGGCCACGGGCCGCTCGAAGTCGGACGCTCCGGAGATAGACGGCGAGGTCCACCTGCGCGACACGAGGGGTCTGAGCGCCGGCGATATCGTGCCGGTGCTTGTCGAGGACGCGGACGAGCATGACCTGTTCGGCGTCCCCGTCCTCTGAGCAGGGCGGCGCGGCGGCCCGCAGGCGCCGCGCCGCCGCTGCCTCGAGGCTAGCCGCGGGTCTGCACGTCCGGAGCGGTGAAGCGCCCCATAGCACCCGAAACGAGCGAAGCCAGGAAGACGCCGCCGACGGCGCCTACCGCGACGGTCCCGAGCAGATCGGGGACTTCATTGATGATGCCGCGGCTGAAGACGATATGGGCAAGCCCGCCGCCGATCGCCGCGATGACCTTGCGAAGCCACCAGGGCCCAGGTCCAGGTCCGGGAGGCCAGGGCCGCGGCGGACTGGGGCACATATCGTCGAGGGCCCAGCCCGCAACAGCGGCAAGAAAGATAAGTTCCATAGGCATGTCAGCTTCCCTTCAGTTATGGCCGAAGTACGCCTCTCAGGAATACAAGCCTGGTTCTTAAGACTACCATTGCTGCGCTTAGCAGTAAATG
>DASVTA010000235.1:0-2730 GCA_036387815.1 Allosphingosinicella sp. | reverse complement strand
GTGTTCTGCGGCACGGCGCCGTGGCCGCCGACGCCCCGCACGGTGATGTCGACCGAATCGACGTTGGCGAAGGCCGGGCCGACGGTGATCCCGACCACGCCGGCGGGGAGCGAGGCGCTGTCGTGCCAGGCGAGGGCATGGGTCGGTTTGGGGAAGCGGGTGAAGAGGCCGTCGTCGAGCATCGCCCGCGCGCCTTCGCCGGTCTCCTCTGCGGGCTGGAGGATCATCACCAAAGTTCCAGACCACTGGCTTTTCATCGCCGCCATCCGCCGCGCCGTGCCGAGCCAGCCGGTCATGTGGGTATCGTGGCCGCAGGCGTGCATCACGCCGCTTTCGGTGCCGCTGACGCTGGTCGCCTTGACCTTGCTTGCGAAGGGCAGGCCGGTCTGCTCTGCGACCGGCAGGGCGTCCATGTCGGCGCGCATCAGAAGCACCGGGCCGGGCCCGTTCTTCATCACCGCGACCACCCCGGTCTTGCCGACCCCGGCCGTTACCTGGAAGCCGAGCTTCCTCGCCTCGGCGGCGAGCTTCGCCGCGGTCTTCGTCTCCTGCATCGAAAGCTCGGGATTGGCATGCAGGTCGCGGTAAAGCGTCATCAGCGCCGGCAGGTCCTGCCGAACCTGATCGGCGAGCGGATCGGCCGAGGCGGGGGCGGCGCCCACGAAGAGGGGTGCGAGCAAAGGCAGGAGCAGGAGGCGCTTCATCCGGGTCATTCCTTGGGGAGGAGCTCGATCACGTCGAGCGTGGATTCGAAGGCGGGGTAGGGAAAGGCCAGGCGCCAGCGGCGCTCGCCGATCCGCTCCAGAAGCGCGATCATGTCGCGCTGACGGTCGTGCCCGTAGCGAAGGACGCCCCGCTCGTCGCCGAGCTGAAGCGTGCCCAGGAAGATCATGCGCCGCTGGCCGTCGTCGAACAGCCGCCCGACCGGCCGTTGCGAGCCGGTGAGCTTGACGAACTCCATCGCCCCCGCGCCGCCGGAGATCCGGCAACGGAACTGCGGGTAGGCTATATATTGAAGGCCTTCCGTCCCCTGGCTGCCGACCTTCAGCACCCGGCAGCGATAGTCGCCGGCGGGCGGAGCGGCGCCGCGCAGGCCCGCATCGGGCTGCAGCAGGACGCCTTCCGCCGCGATTTCGGCGGAGTGGCCGCCGGCCCTCGCCTCCGCCAGCGCGCGCACCCACGCGGTACGCCATTTGCGGACCCGCTCGCGGTCGGCGTCGGTTGCGATGGTCCGCCACGCGGCCACCGCCGGCACGGCCGCGGCGGGGCCGGTCCCGGCGGTGGCGCAGGCGGGCAGGAGGAGCGGCGCGGCGAGCAAGGCAAGGAAGCGCTTCATGTGCCGATCATAGGGGCGCTTCGCCCATCCGATCAATGGAAGGAAGCGTCTCCGATGTCATCGCGGCGAATCCGGCGTCATCCCGGCGAAAGCCGGGATCTTAGGCCGGAAAGTCTCGGCGGGTCTCCCCGAGGTCTTGGCCTTCGCCGGGATGACGGCTTCCGTCCGGCAGCCGGCAAAGGTCCACCCAGCGCTGCCCCACCAGCTCGAACAGCCGGTCGGGAGCGACCTCGACCGAGCTGTTGAGCGATCCGGCCGCCGGATAGACGAGGGCGAAATCCTTCAGCGAGACATCGCAATAGACCGGCAGCTCGGTCGCAAGCCCGAACGGGCACACCCCGCCGACGGGGTGGCCGGTCAGGGCCAGCGTCTCCTCGGGCCCGAGCATCCGAGGCCTCCCCGCGAGCTCGGCCTTGGTCTTGCCGTTGTCGAGCCGCGCGTCGCCGCGCGTCACCAGCAGGAAGACCTCGTCGCGCACGCGAACGGCCAGGGTCTTCGCGATCCGCCCCGGCTCGACCCCCAGCGCCCGAGCCGCGGAGTCGACGGTGGCGGTGCTCTGCGCCACCTCGATCAGCGGCAGTTCGGGAGCGTTGCCGGCGAGCCAGGCGCGGACGGAGTCCAGGCTCATTCTTTCACTCGCCGATCAGGTGCAGGGCGAGCGTTCGCCGGTGCGGCCGGCGCCGGTGCTCGAACAGATAGAGCCCCTGCCAGGTGCCGAGCGCGAGCCGGCCGTCGAGGAGCGGGACGGTGAGCTGGACCTGGGTAAGGATCGTGCGCAGGTGCGCCGGCATGTCGTCCGGCCCCTCGTCGCGATGGGCGTAGGCGGAGGGATCCTCCGGAGCGAGGCGGGCGATCCACGCTTCGATGTCGGTGCGCACCTCCGGCGCGGCGTTCTCCTGGATGATGAGCGAGGCGGAGGTATGACGGCAGAAGAGGGTGAGCAGGCCAGCCGCCATGCCTTGGGCCGAGACCCAATCGCAGACCGGCCGGGTGATCTCGACCAAACCCTGGCGGGTCGTCTCGAAGTGGAGGAGGGCGGTGGCCTGGCGCATGGCGGGGGATTAGCGCCTCTGCCTCCCCATCGCCAGACGGGGAGGGGGACCATGCGAAGCATGGTGGAGGGGTGACTTGGCGAAGCCTGCGTGAGGCCACCCCTCCACCACCTTCGGTGGTCCCCCTCCCCATGCTTTGCATGGGGAGGCAGTTGCCCTATCGCCTCGGTTCAGAAGGAGACCCGCAATCGCCGACGAAAAGCCGAGCAACCTGATGTGGGGCGGCCGCTTCGCCGGCGGTCCGGCGGCTCTGATGCGCCGGATCAACGCCTCCATCGGAGTCGACAAGAGGCTCTGGCGCGAGGACATCGCCGCCTCCCTCGCCCACGTCGCGATGCTGGA
>DASVTA010000234.1:0-2143 GCA_036387815.1 Allosphingosinicella sp. | reverse complement strand
AGCCATAAGAGGATTGGCTCCCGACGACGGTGAGCGGCATTGCGGATTCCAGGTTGGGCCTCCTGATCCTCGCTCCGGTGATGACGACATGGCCATTGGCGGCGGCATCGGCTTCGGCCGCGGGCGGGGGAATTCCGGGGGCGGGTTCCACCTGGACCGGCTCGGCGAACAGGATATGGTTGGCGTCCATATCGAGCTGGGGCTCGGCCGAAGCGGAATCTCCCTTCGGCGGCGGCGCGCTGTCGGGGCCGGATCTGGCGCAGGAGGCGAGCAAAGCGGCGACGAGGCCGACGGCGATCGCATTGGGCAGGCGGGGCATGGTCTCTCTCCCTGTGGCAGCGGGCCCATTCGCCCGCATGTACCTTCGACGCGCCCCGGCGGGAGATCCTTGGGCGGGAGGAGAAGTTTTTTTGTGCAGCGGCGATGGCTGCCCCTGTCCGTCATTCCGGCGAAGGCCGGAATCCATGAAAGCGGTCGGTCGAAAGCGCATGGGGGCGGTGTTCATGGATCCCGGGTCGAGCCTGGGATGAGGAGGTTCGAGGACGGAGTGCCGTCACTTATCCTCCCTTTCATCACCGCCGGCCGAGGCGAGCAGCCGCCTCACCTCGTGCATCCGCCAGGAGATCGTCGACTCCGCCACCCCCAATATCTCCGCCGCCTCGCCATGGGTGAGCTGCTGCCCGGCAACGAGCACCGCCGCCTCGCGATAGGCCGGCTTCAGCCGGGCGATGGCGCTCCTGAGCCAGATCGCGTCGTAGAGGTCCCTCCCGTCCGGCCCGCTCGCGAGGCCCGCCAGCACCGCCAGCCGCTCCGTCAGCCCGCTCAACGACCGCCGCCGCCGGCGCAGGTCGCGGCAGGCGTTGAAGGTGATGCCGCACAGCCAGGTGGTGAACTTCGCCTCCCCCCGGAAGCTTCCGATCTTCTCCACGAGGGTGCAGCACACGTCCTGCGCGACGTCGTCCGCATCGGCGCGCGAGCCGGTCAGCTGCCAGGCGAGCGCATGGACCCGGTCGTAATGGCGATCGAGCAGCTCCGCGAACGCGTTCCGGTCGCCCGCCACCGCGGCGAAGACGACATCGGCATCGGGATCACCCACCGCCTACCGCCCGCGGCCGAACCGGCGAAGGGGGGACGGACCGGCGAAGCTCCGCCCCATTTCCGCCGAAATGCTCCTCCATATGTCCGTCCGAAGCCCCCGATCGCCGACCGTTGATGCATCATTCGATTGCCCAATGCCATGGGACGCTGGTGTTTCGGGATTGCGGTTCGGCGGAAGGGCCGGGTCCCGACGCGAAGTTGCAGCCGGGCTGCAAACGGGCTTGTTAAACTGCCGTTCAGAAATATCTTGATGTAGATAAGTAAGTAGCTGCTCCGTGCGCCGCTCAGGGTAACCATCTGTTGCTTTTTCGACACGCTCGGGAGCATTCCGCCCTCCGCAGCCTTGCGAACGGCCGCCGATCTATTAATTGCATGCTTCGGATCGCCGGGGGGCGATGTTCGACAACAGACCAAGAAGGATTCAATTCATGAAGAAGATCGCATTGCTCGCGAGCGCCGTCGCTCTGTTCGCCGTTCCCGGCGTCGCGTCGGCCCAGGAGGCTTCGACCTCCAGCGCTCATCCCTATGTCGGCGTGGCCGTCGGCCATCACGATCTCGGCGTCAACGAAGACGACATCGACACCGCCGGTTTCGACCTTGACGACAACGGCCTGACCTACGGCGTCTATGGCGGCGTCGACTTCGACCTCGGCAAGTCGGCCGTGATCGGCGTCGAGGGCAATTTCAACCTCGGCAACGGCCCCATCGATTCCGAATATGGCGTTTCCGGCCGTCTCGGCTTCCGCGCAGGCGGCGGCTCGGTGATCTTCGCCCGCGCCGGCTACCAGTGGATCAACATCGACGGCGCCGGCCTCATCGGAGTCGACGAGGACCTGATCGACGACGACGATCTCGACGTCTCCGACACGATCGGCGACTACACCGTCGGCGTCGGAGCGGACATCGCGGTCGGCGAGCGCATGGGCCTTCGCGTCGCGGTCGACACCATCTCGTTCGACACCCTGCGCCCCAGCGTCGGACTTCACCTGAAGTTCTAAGCCGGACCACGGTTCGTTCGAAAAGGGAGCGGCCGGTCGCGAGACCG
>DASVTA010000233.1:0-1619 GCA_036387815.1 Allosphingosinicella sp. | reverse complement strand
AGGCGTCCGACGACATCTGGTTCGACATTGCCGAAGAGCATGGCTCGACCGACTTCACCGGCTATTCCGGCCATGAAGGCGAGGGACAGGTGCTCGCGATCGTGAAGGAGGGCGCGCGGATCGACTCCGTCTCCGCCGGAGACACGGTAATCGTGATCACGAACCAGACGCCTTTCTACGGCGAGAGCGGCGGCCAGATGGGCGATGCCGGAACGATCCGCGGCGAGGGCGGCTTCGAGGCCGAGGTCACGGACACCAGCAAGCCGCTCGGCCGGCTGCACGCGCATCATGCGACGGTGCGGTCGGGCGCGACCAGGCTCCCCTTCTGGGTGACGTGGCCGCCGAGCCGGTGCCTGAGCGCGGCGTGGAGCAGATGCGTGGCGCTGTGGTTCGCCCGCACCCGCCCGCGCCGCTCGGCATCGACGACGAGGTGGACGGCGTCGCCGACCGCGACCTCGCCGGAGCGGATCACGGCATTGTGGGCGTGGAGCCGGCCCAGCGGCTTCGACGTATCCTCGACCTCGGCCTCGAGGCCCTTGTCGCTGGTGATTGCGCCGGTGTCGCCCATCTGGCCACCGCTCTCGCCGTAGAAAGGCGTCTGGTTGGTGAGGATGACGACTTTGTCGCCGGCGCCGGCACGCTCCACCCGCGCCCCGTCCTTGACCAGGGCCAGCACCACGCCCTCGCCCTCGTCGCCGGCATAGCCGGTGAACTCGGTCGAGCCATGCGCCTCGGCGATGTCGAACCAGATATCCTCGGACGCCTTCTGGCCCGAACCCTTCCACGCGGCCCGGGCCGCGGCCTTCTGCCCCTCCATGGCCTTGTCGAACCCGGCGCGGTCCACTCCGAAGCCCTGCGCCCTCAGCGCATCCTCGGTGAGGTCGTAGGGGAAGCCGAACGTGTCGTAGAGCTTGAACGCCACCTCGCCCGGCAGGGTCTCGCCCGGCTTCATCGCACCGGTCGCCTCGTCGAGCAGCCTGAGTCCGTTCGCGAGGGTCTGCCGGAATCGGGTCTCCTCCAGCTTCAGCGTCTCCTCGATCAGCGGCTGGGCGCGCACCAGCTCGGGATAGGCGGCGCCCATCTCGGAGATGAGGGCGGGCACCAGGCGGTGCATGAGCGGCTCGGACGCTCCGAGGAGGTGCGCGTGGCGCATCGCGCGGCGCATGATCCGGCGGAGCACATAGCCCCTGCCCTCGTTGGCCGGCAGAACGCCGTCCGCGACAAGGAAGCCGGAGGCGCGGAGGTGGTCGGCGATGACCCGGTGGCTCGTCCTCGCCTCCTCCCCCGCTGCCGCGCTGGACCGGGTCAGCTCCGAGGAGGCGCCGATCAGCGCCTTGAACGTGTCCGTGTCGTAATTGTCGTGGACCCCCTGCATGACGGCGGCGATCCGCTCCAGCCCCATCCCGGTGTCGATGGACGGCCTGGGCAGCTCGCGGACGATCTCATTGTCCTCCTGCTCATACTGCATGAACACGAGGTTCCAGATCTCGACGAACCGGTCGCCGTCCTCGTCGGGGCTGCCCGGCGGTCCCCCGGGAATATGGTCGCCATGGTCGTAGAATATCTCGGAGCAGGGGCCGCACGGGCCGCTGTCGCCCATCGCCCAGAAATTGTCCTTG
>DASVTA010000232.1:0-3817 GCA_036387815.1 Allosphingosinicella sp. | reverse complement strand
TGGGTCTCCCCTTCCTCTTCCGCAAGAGCCTGGATGACCAGCTCCGCCACACGCTTGCTCGCACCCATCAAGCTTTCCGGCCGAACCGCCTTGTCGGTCGAGATCATCGTGAAGCGGGTCAGCTTCGCCTCGAAGGCGGCGCGGGCGAGGACCCAGGTGCCGATGACGTTGTTCTCGACCCCGACCACTTCGTTATGCTCGAGCAGAGGCACGTGCTTGTACGCCGCGGCGTGATAGATGGTGTCGACTCCGTGCTTTCGGATGACGTCGCGCACCAGCAGCTCGTTCAGCATCGATCCGACCACCGGGACGACGGCGGGCCGCTCCCGCGGATCCCGGTCCTTCAAAAGCTCCAGCAGCTGCTGCTCGATCGTGTAGAGCGCGAATTCGCTGTGATCGAGGAGAACGACCTTGGACGGACGGACCCGGACGATCTGGCGGCATATCTCGGAGCCGATGGAGCCGCCGGCGCCGGTGATGAGGATGGTCTGGCCGTCCACCGCCTCCTTGATGAGGTCGCTGAGGGGCTCCACCGGATCGCGGCGGAGGAGGTCGTTGACGTCGATCGGCCGGACGTCGCTGACCGTGAAGCGGCCGGAGACGATCTCCTCCGGCGCCGGGACGGTCATCACCTGGACGTTGAGCTTGTTCAGGCGCTCTATCGCGCTCAGCCGCTGCGAGCGGGTGGCATTCGGCATCGCGAGGAACACTTCGCTCACGTCATTCTCGTGAACGAGGTCCGCCAGCGCCTTCGGCGGGTGGATCTGGGCGCCGGCGATGATCTGGCCGCGAAGCGCCGGATCGTCGTCGACGAACCCGCACAGGTGGAAGTGGCGGTCGCGGCGGACGGATTCGGCGAGGCTGATGCCCGCCGAATTGGCGCCGTAGATGATGATGCTCCGGCGGCCGTCCCGGCCCGTGGGATGCTTGCGCTCCGCGCCCATCACCAGCGCCGCCATGGCGTAGCGGCCCATGAAGAGCAGGACGAACAGGAAGCCGCCATAGATGAAGCCGACGGAGCGCGGCACCAGGATGCGAATTCCGTCGACCATCATCGAGGCGCGCATGAAATAGACCAGGATCACCCACGCGGTGGCGGTGATCGCGGCTCCGAAGAGGATCCGGCTGACGGTACCCAGGTCGAAGAAACGCAATACGATATGATATATTCGAAGCTGGAAAAGGCCGATGAGCCCGACCACCATCGAGATCGCCGCCGCCAGCAGGACGGCAAGGTCCACCGGGACGTAGGGCTCGCCGAGCCGTGCCGAGAAGGCCGCCCAGAGAGCGAACAGCATCGCGGCCACGTCAAACGCGACCAGGATCAGGCGCTTCTGCCGCCGGTCCGCGGAGGACACTCGTCTGACAAACGGAAATATCATGGGAATGGCGGCCCTTAGACCAAAACGGCGCTTTCGGGAAGCTTAACCCACTACCGCCCGGATGATCGCGGCCAGCTTCTCCGCCCGAAGCCGTAGCCGGTCGGGCCGAAGCGTCGGATGGACCTCGACGGCGAGGCTGCTCCCGGTCATCGCCCGGGCGTTGGGCAAGTCCGGCTTCGGCAGATCGCGGAACGCCTCCTCCAGATAGACTTCGGAGCAGGTGCCGGTGAACAGCCGCAGGCCGGCTTCTCCCGCGCGCGCCAGGATCTCGGCCCGCGCCTCCTCCGCGCCGGGGCGAAGGTAGAAATAGAGCCGGTAATAAGCGTGGCGGAAGCGGGGCCCGGGCCGCGGCACCCTGATCCCCGGGAGGCCGTCCAGCGCCTCGATCCAGATTTCAGCATTGCGGGTCCGCGCGGAACGCCATTCGTCGAGCTTGGCCAGCTGCCTGAGGCCGATCGCGGCCTGGGGGCCGGTCAGGCGCCAGTTGGTGCCGACGCTGTCGTGAAGCCAGCGGAAGCCGGGGCTGGTCTGCGGAGCCTCGACCTTGCGGCGGTTCTTCCCGTGGTCCTTGAAGCTCCACGCCCAGTCCCAGGCCCCCTCGTCCTGGAACAGGGTCGCCCCGCCCTCCCCGCCGGTGCTCATGATCTTGTCCTGGCAGAAGGAAAGCGCGGCCGCATGACCGAAGCCGCCGGCGGAGCGGCCGTCTATCTCCGCGCCGTGGGACTGAGCGCAATCCTCGACGACGAGCAGCCCGCGCCGTTCGGCGAGTGCCATGATCGCCGGCATGTCGCAGGGCCAGCCGCCGATATGCACGGGGATGATCGCCCTCGTCCGATCGGTCAGCACCGCCTCGATGCTTTCGGCGGTGATGTTGCCGCTGTCCGGATCCACGTCCGCGAAGAGGGGAGTGGCGCCGGTCAGCATCGCGCTGGTCGCGGAGGCGACGAAGGTGCGGGGAGTCGTCACCACCTCGTCGCCCGGGCCGATCCCGAAGGCGCGCAGCGGAAGCTCGATCGCGAGCGAACCGTTGGCGAGCGCGATGCAGTGCCGCCCGCCGAAGCGGTCGCGAAGCGCGTCCTGGAAGGCGAAGACCTCTCCGCCGGTCCATTGGTTAACCCGGCCAGACCTGAGGACGCCGGCGACCGCCTCGATCTCATCCTCCGCGTAGAAGGGCCAATGCTCGTCGGCCGTCTGCCGCAGATCGGCCGCCGGAGCGGGCGCTTCAGCCAGTGGAGTCATGCTCGCCATGCGCATTCAACCTTTCGAACCGACGCCGCCGCAGGCCGTCAGACGCCGCGATAATCCCGCACGCCCGGCGGCGCGACCGCATAGGCTTGTGCGCCCTGAGCGTAAACCGGCTGCTTGCGGGCGGCGCGCACCGCGAGCAGCGCGGCCACGAAGGCGAGCAGGGCCGGCATCATCATCATCTTCTGCCGAAGGCCGAGCCCGACATTGTAGTTCACCATGGCGAGCAGGAGGGTCAGCAGAACGAAGAAGATGAAGGCGAAGCGCGCGAAGAGCGCCCCTTGCGCCACGTTGTAGGCGGTCGGCGCCCGTCGCAGCAGGAGCAGGATCAGGATCAGCAGAACCACGTTCTCGAGCGAGGCGATGTAGCCGAGCAGCCCGTTCGCATCGACGAAGAAGGGGCGGAAGAGCAGGCTGAAGAGCTTCACCGGGAACGAGGCGCCGATGATGCTCATGTCGCCGCCCGATTCCTCCGAGACGCTCGACTTGGTCTCGATGAACTCGCTCATCTGGTCGGCGTTGGAAAGGTTGAGGCCGTTGAAGGTGCTCGACACGAGCCCCGCGACCGAGCCGATCCCCACCACCGTCACCGCGAGCAGCGCGAACCGGGTGATGAAGCGGGTGTTGCGCCCGACCAGAACGGTGAGCGCGAGCGCGACGAGCGCGATCAGGGTGATGTGCGGCCGGAACAGCATGGCGATCACGAGCCCTGCGGCGAACACCGGCCAGCGGGTCAGAAGCCGGACCCCGGCCCACACGCACATCGCGACTCCGAGGAACAGGGGCGCATCCTTGCCGATCGCGCTCGTCCAGAAGTGGATGCCCGGCAGGAACAGGAGCAGATAGATCCGGCTGAACCTCGGTTGCCCAAGCTCGTCGTGAATGTCGTCGAAGGTCCTCAGGACGAAGATAATGCCCCAAAAGCCCATCGCCTGGAACAGTAGGAAGTAATCCAGGAACGACCCTCCCAGATATTCCTTGAGGAACTGGACGAGGTTCACCACGAAGACGGTGCTCAGTCCGCTGCCGCGGCCGTAAATCCCGTACGTGTCGTTATAATACATCCGGACGTCGCCGCCGAACTCCTGGGCGTACAGATAGTAAGCCACCGACGCCCCGACGTGCGCCAGGAGCAACAGCAGGAACAGGGTCAGCCGAGCCTTCGATTCGCCGGCGCGGGCGAAGCGGAA
>DASVTA010000231.1:0-8025 GCA_036387815.1 Allosphingosinicella sp. | reverse complement strand
CCCCGACGGCAAGGAAGCCGTGAAGCGCCAGGTTCGCCTCGGCCGCCGCAACGCCGACCATATCGAAGTTCTCGAAGGGCTCGACCCCGGAGAGAAGGTTCTCACCTCACCTTATACCGGTTTCGCCGACAAGGATCGGCTCGACCTCGAGACGTGAAGGAGCGGAGAAAGCTATGCTGAGCATGCGTGAACTGTCGCGGGTCTACCGCGCCGAGACGGTCGAGACCACGGCGCTCGACCGGATCGACCTCGACATCGCCGACGGCGAGTTCGTCGCCATCATGGGCCCGTCCGGCTGCGGCAAGTCGACCTTGCTCAACGTCGTGGGAATGCTCGACAGCCCGACCAGCGGCTCCTACGTTTTCGACGGAACCGAGGTGGCGGGGCTCCCCGAAAGCCAGCTCGCCGACTTCCGGAAGAAGAACATCGGCTTCATCTTCCAGAGCTTCAACCTCGTCGACGAGCTCTCGGTGCGCGAGAATATCGAGCTCGCCTTGCTCTACCACGACGTGCCGGCTTCCGAGCGGCGCCAGAGGGTCGAGGCGGTGATGGACAAGGTCGGAGTCGCCCATCGCGCCAAGCACCGGCCGAGCCAGCTTTCCGGCGGCCAGCAGCAGCGCGTCGCCGTCGCGCGGGCGCTCGTCGGCAATCCCAAGCTGATCCTCGCCGACGAGCCGACCGGCAACCTCGACACGCAGCATGGCGAGGAAGTGATGAAGATGCTCCAGGCCCTGAACCGGGAAGGCTCGACCATCGTCATGGTCACCCACTCGCCGGCCCATGCCGATTATGCGGGGCGGGTGGTCAACATGCTCGACGGGCGGATCCTCATCGAACGGCGGCGGGCGGCGTGAGGGGAGGAGCTGTCCCAATTCCTCCCCGAGCTTGCCTCGGGGAGGGGGACCGCGGCGCGAAGCGCCGTGGTGGAGGGGCAATTCGGACTCAGTATTTCCCCTCCACCGCGCTTCGCGCGGTCCCCCTCCCCGAGCAAGCTCGGGGAGGAATGAGGGCTTGGCCTCTCGTCCTCCTCCTGATCCTCCCGGCCGCCACCCCCGCCCTCGCCGGCGAGCGGCAGCGCTCCACCGTGCTGATGAGCGAGAACGCGCAGGGCCGGAAGTTCCAGGAGGAGTGGGGCTATAGCGACGCCATAATCGCCGGCGACACCATCTACCTCAGCGGGATCGTCGTCGGGCAGAGCGACGGCGAGACTCTGGAGGCGGCCTACGAGCGCACCTACGGGCAGATCGGGGCCATATTGAAGCGCGCGGGGGCGAGCTGGGACGACGTCGTCGACATCACCAGCTTCCACACCGACGTCGCGGCCCAGATGCCGGCGATCGCCGCGGTCCACAAGCGCCACGTCAAGGCGCCCTATCCGGCGTGGACCGCGATCGACGTCGATCGGCTGATCCCGGAGCGCGGGATCACCGAGATCAAGATCGTCGCCCGCCGCCCGGGCGCGGCCGGGCGGCGGCGCTAGCGCGATGGCAGCCCTCTGGCTCAACTATCTCAAGGTCGCGCTCCGAGCGTTCGGCCGCAACCGCGCCTATGCCGCGACCGTCGTCGGCGGCCTCGCGCTCGGCCTCGCGGGGTCGCTGCTGATCCTCGTCTACGTCCATTATGAGCGCAGCTACGATTCCTGGCTGCCCGACAGCGGCCGGATCCACCAGGTCCAGACGACGATCCGGCCGCCGGCGCTGCCCGCGGTCGAATCGCAGGCAAGCCCGCTGCCGCTGCGCGAGGCGCTGATCGCCGGCTTCCCGCAGATCGAGGCGATAACCTCGATCGCCTCGGGGAAGACGGTGACGGAGCATGACGGGCAGCCGATGTTCATCGAAGCCACCACCGTCGACCCCGAATTCTTCCAGGTCCTGCCTTTGCCTTTCGCGCAGGGTTCGGCGGCGACCGCATTGCCGGACACGAACTCGATCGTCCTCACCCGAAGCGAGGCGATCCGGCAGTTCGGCACCGCCGACGCCCTCGGCAAGCGGCTGAGCCTGGGCGCCGGCCCCGGCAAGCGCGACTATCGCGTAAGCGGCGTGCTCGAGGACCTGCCGCGCAACACCAGCCTCAAGGTCGGGATCGTGTTCCGCCGCGATCTCGACGGGCTTCCGCCCGAGATGCTCGGCTGGGGCAATTTCGACCAGCAGCATTACGTCAAGCTTCGGCCGGGCGCGGACCCGGCGGCGGTCAACGCCGCGCTTCCCGCCTGGGAGAAGCGGGCGATCGCGCCGATGATCGTCGAGGGCAAGGCGGCCTCGATGTCGGACGTGATCGATTTCCGGCTTGTCCCGATCGGCGGCGTCCACCTCGGCTCCGCCCAGGACCGGGCGATTGCCCCGGGCGGCGATCCGCGCGCCCTCGCCACCTTCACCATCGTCGCGCTGCTGACGCTCGGAATGGCGGTGATGAACTTCGTCAACCTGACGACCGCCCGGGCCGCCCAGCGGGCGCCCGAGGTCGGCCTTCGGAAGGTGCTGGGCGCCCGGCGCGGACAGCTGATCGCACAGTTCGTCGGCGAGAACCTGCTCGCCTGCGCGGCCGCGATGCTGCTCGCGCTGGCGATGGTCGAGCTTGCGACGCCCTGGCTCGCCCAATTGCTCGGCGCGGACCTGCGCTTCGCCTATCTCGGCGATTCGGGCATGCTTCTCCCGGCCCTCGGCCTGCTGGCGGCCGCGGGGATCGCGTGCAGCCTCTACCCCGCCGTCTACCTGAGCCGCTTCAGGCCTGCCCAGGTGCTGCGCGTCGACCGCGGCTCGAGCGATCCGCCGGCGCGCGGACACCTTCGCTCGGCGCTCGTCGTCGTGCAGTTCGCGATCGCGATCGGCCTCATCGCGAGCACCGCCGTGATCTGGTCGCAGACCCGCTTCGTGCAGACGGTCGATCCCGGATTCCGCCGCGACGGCCTGGTCCGGATCGCCAATGCATGGCGCTTCACGCAAGGCTCCGAATATGAGGCCGCCCGCTCGGCTTTGCTTTCGATCCCGGGAGTGACCGGCGTCGGGCGCACCGGCCTCGATCTCGGCTCCACCGAGAAGACCGCCTGGCTGACTCGGGCGGCGGGGGCGACCGACTTCGTCACGACGAGCTATCAGGGCATCGATTCCGAGTTCCTCCAGACGATGGGCATCAAGCTGCTCGCCGGCCGGATGCTGGGCGACCGCTTCGCCGCCGACCGGATCGACAGGCCTCCGCAGGACCTGGCGGGGCGCGGGATCACGGTGGCGATCAACCGCTCGGCGGCGGCCAAGCTCGGCTACCGCGATCCCCAGGCGGCGGTCGGGCGATCGATGGAGATCGCCTATGACGGATCGGTGATGACGCCGGCGATCATCGCGGGTGTGGTCGAGGACAGCCGGTTCGGGACCGCGCGCGAGCCGATCGACCCGATCGTCTACGCCTACGATCCCAAGCGCGCCAATCAGGCGGTGATGGTCCGCTATTCCGCCGCCCGCCCCGGCGAGGTGATGGCGGGGCTTGCCAGGGTCTGGCGGCGGTTCGAGCCGGAAATACCGTTCGAAGCGCGATTCGTCGACGATATCGTGCGCGAGCTCTACGCCGCCGAACGGGCGCGGACGTTCCTCTTCGCCGCTTTCTCGCTGCTGGCGATCCTGATCGCCTGCCTCGGCCTGTTCGGCCTCGCCGCCTTCACCGCGCAGCGCCGGACCAAGGAGATCGGAATCCGCAAGGTGTTCGGCGCCCGCATCCGAGACATCGTCCGGCTCCTGGCCTGGCAATTCTCCAAGCCCGTCATCGCCGCCAATCTGATCGCCTGGCCGGTCGCCTGGTGGGTGATGCGCGACTGGCTGAACGGCTTCGACGCCCGGATCGCGCTCGGGCCCAGCCCCTTCCTGCTCGCCGGGCTGATCGCCCTCGCGATCGCCGTCGGCACCGTCGCCGGCCACGCGCTCAAGGTGGCGCGGGCGAACCCCATCCACGCCCTTCGATACGAATAGGACCGGCCTGTCATGTGGCGCAATTATCTGACCGTCTCGGTCCGGGTGCTGACCAAGAGCAAGACCTACGCCTTCATCAACGTGTTCGGCCTGGCCCTGGGGCTCGCCGCCTGCCTGCTCATCCTCCTCTACGTGAGGCACGAGCTCAGCTACGACCGCTGGCTGCCCGGCGCGGAGCGGGTCTTCCAGCTCCAGAGCAGCGTCGGGAGCCCGACCGGCGACGAGCGGCGAATCCAGCTGGCCGCTTATCCGGTCGGGGCCGCGCTCAAGAAGGATTTTCCGCAGATCGAGCGGCTGGTCCATCTCCAATCCGGCTCCTCGGTCATCCTCCATCGGGGAGAGGCCCGCTATCCGGACGGCCTCTACTTCGTGGACGGGCCCGTATTCGACGTGCTTGCGATTCCGCTGGCCCGGGGGGACGCCGCCACGGCGCTCTCCTTGCCGGGCTCGATCGTGCTCACGAAGACCGCGGCGGAGAGCTTTTTCGGCCGGGACGATCCGATAGGCCAGACCATCACCATCAAATCCGCGGCTCCGGGCGGGGATTCGGCCATCGATTACCGGGTGACGGGGATCCTCGAGGATCTGCCGACCAATTCGCATCTCGACTTCAAGATGCTCGCCCGTTTCGATGCCGCCAGCCCACCGCCGAACGTCGCTTTCAGCGCCAACGCCGGCGCCTGGGACATGATCAGCGGCTTCACCTATCTGACCCTTCGCCCGGGCGCGGATCCCGCGGCGATCCACGCCGCCCTGCCGCAGTGGCAGAAGAAGGCCGTCCCCCGGCAGCCGGGCGAGTCGCCGCTCGGGCGGCAGGGCTGGCGCCTCGTCGGCGTCGAGGACGTGCATCTGAGCGACGCCGAAAGCCCCGTGAAGCCGGGGATCGAGCGGGGAATGCTCGTCACCTTCACGATCATCGCGGCCCTGGTTCTTGGAACGGCCTGCGTCAACTTCACCAATCTCGCGACGGCCGGGGCAAGCCGGCGGGCGCGCGAGGTCGCGCTCAGGAAGCTGGTTGGAGCCAGCCGCCGGCAGCTGATCGCGCAGTTCATGGGGGAGACCTTGCTTCTTGTGGCGGTAGCGACCTTCCTCGCGCTTGCGGCGGTCGAGCTGGCTCTCCCTGTCCTTTCCAGCTTCCTCGAAGCGGATCTGGCCCTGAGCTACTCGGGCGCCGACAGCGTGCTTTTGCCGGTGCTCGGCCTGATGCTGCTCGTGGCGCTGATCGGGGGCCTCTATCCCGCTTTCTACCTTTCGCGCTTCCAGCCGGCCCGGGTGCTGAAGGCGAACGCCTCGGCCTCCGAGGCGCCGGGTTCGGGGCGGCTTCGGACCGCCCTGGTCGTCGGTCAGTTCGCCGTTTCGATCGGCCTCATCGTCTGCACGGCGACCGTCTACAGCCAGACCGTCTACGCCCGGACCGTCGACCCCGGCTTCGATCGGTCCGGGCTGCTTCAGCTCGAAAGCATCCACCTGCTCGGGACCAAGGGGGAGGCGTTCCGGCGCGAGGTGGAGCGGGTCAGGGGCGTGACCTCCGCCAGCCGCACTTCGATCGGAGTGTCGACCGGCATGATGAATTTCAGCACCTTTACCCTGCCCGGATTCGACAAGCCCCTGGAGTTCGGCGTCTATCCCGTGGAGGCCGGGTTCTTCGAGGCGATGAGGATCGAGCTGGTCGCCGGACGGCTGTTCGACGAAGGCCGGGCCGCGGACGAAACGCCGCCTTCACCCGATCCCCGGGCGGCGCCCGGTCCGGCGCCGCGATCCGAACGGCCTGTCCATGTTGTCGTCAATGAAACCGCTGCCCGGACGCTCGGCTACCGGAGCCCCCGAGCCGCCGTCGGCAAGCAATTCCGCGACATGAGCGAGTCGGAGCCGGGGCCGCCTCATGTCATCATCGGAGTCGTCCGCGATTCCCGCTTCCGCTCCGTGCGCGACAAGGTCGAGCCGATCCTCCACAGCTTCGAGCGCGGTGCGCTGCCCTATCTCGTCGCCCGCTACGAGGGCGCCGACCCGGTTGCGGTCCGCAAGCAGGTCGAGTCGATCTGGAAGCGCTTCCTGCCCGAGGTTCCGTTCGCAGCCAGCTTCAGCGAGGAAGTGATCGGCGAGCTTTATTCCGACGAGGAGAAACGCGGGCAGCTCTTTGCCGCATTCGCCCTGGTCTCGGTGCTGATCGCATGCCTGGGCCTGTTCGGCCTCGCGACGTTCACCGCTGAGCGGCGGACCAAGGAGATCGGCATCCGCAAGGTTCTCGGCGCCCGGGTGCATCATATCGTGCGCCTGCTCGCCTGGCAGTTCTCCAAGCCGGTGATCCTCGCCAATCTGATCGCCTGGCCGGTCGCCTGGTGGGCGATGCGCGACTGGCTGAACGGCTTCGACGCGAGGATCGGCCTGGGGCCGGGGCCCTTCGTCCTGGCCGGCGCCATGGCGCTGTCGATCGCCATCGGCACGGTCGCCCTCCACGCCTGGCGAGTGGCCCGGGCGAACCCGATCCACGCCCTTCGCTACGAATAGGAGCCCGGCCATGTGGCGCAATTATCTGATCGTCGGAATCCGGGCGCTGGCGAAGAACCGCACCTACGCCTTCATCAACATCGCGGGACTGGCGATCGGAATGGCGGCATGCCTGATGATCCTCCTCTTCGTCCGCTACGAGATGAGCTACGACAAATGGCTCGCCAATTCGGAGCGCGTCTTCCAGGTGCAGAACTGGTTCCGCGATCCGGGGACGGGCGAGGAAGCCAAGCTGCAGATGGCGCCGTTCGCCACCAAGGCGGCGCTGGTGAAGGATTTCCCGCAGGTCGAGAAGGCCGTCTACGCCCTCCAGAGCGCGCCGGTCTTCCTGAAGGACGGCCAGGCCAGCTCGACCGAGGATTATCTCTACGTCGACGACAATCTGCTCGAGGTGCTGGAGCTGCCGCTCCTTCACGGCAGCCGGAGCGCGCTCGACCGGGTGAACAGCGCAGTGCTCAGCCGGAGCGAGGCGGTGAGCCGCTTCGGCACCGACTCCGTCGTCGGCCGCACCATGACCGTGATCAGCAAGGGCAAGCGCTTCGACTACCGGATCGGCGGAGTGTTCGAGGACGTGCCGAGGAACTCGCACTTCAGGGCCAACGCGCTCGTCCGCATCGATTTCCCCAGCTACATGGCCCAGGAAGCGCAGTTCCTCACCTGCTGGGGCTGCCAGGGCGGCTACGTCTACGCCAAGCTCCGGCCCGGCGCGGACGCCGGCGCGATCCGGACGGCGATGCCCGCCTGGGAGAAGCGCAACATCCCCGACGAGAATAGCGGCGAGGCGCGCTTCAACGCCGGCGAGGCGGGCGACTGGCATTTCGTCAACGTCGCCGACGTCCATCTCGGCGAAGGCCAGGTGGCGGCGATGTCGCCGGGCAACGACCGCACAACGATCCTCACCTTCGCGATCATCGCCCTGCTCATCCTCGCCATGGCGATGGTGAACTTCACCAACCTCGCCACGGCCCGCGCCAGCCAGCGCGCCCGCGAGGTCGCGCTGAGGAAGGTGCTCGGCGCCAACCGCCGCCAGCTGATCGTCCAGTTCATCGGCGAATCGATCCTGGTCGCGGCGCTGGCGATGGTGATCGGCCTCGCCCTGGCGGAGCTGCTGCTGCCGAGCTTCTCCGCCTTTCTCGAGGCCGATATCGAGCTCAGCTATCTCGGCGAGGAGGGCGTGGCGCTGCCGATGCTCGCGCTGGTGCTGCTCGTCGGCGGCCTCGGCGGGCTCTATCCGGCCTTCTTCCTGTCGCGGTTCAAGCCGGCGACCGTGCTCAAGGCGAACAAATCGGCTTCGGAGGGCGACGGTACCGGCAGGCTTCGCGCCGCCCTCGTCGTCGCCCAGTTCGCCGTCTCGATCGGGCTCATCATCTGCACCGCCGTCGTCTATCTCCAGACCAGCTACGCGCGAAGCGTCGATCCCGGCTTCGATCGCGATCACCTCGTCCAGATCGACGGCCTCAACCGCTATCAGCTGATCAATTCGGGCAAGGCCATCGCGGACCGGATGAAGCGGGTCGAGGGCGTGGAAGCGGTCGGCCGCAGCACCATCGCGGTTGCGACC
>DASVTA010000230.1:0-3212 GCA_036387815.1 Allosphingosinicella sp. | reverse complement strand
CGCTGGAGGGCGGCTCGCTCGGCGAGGCGGCGCAGAATTACTTCTTCCAGTCCGAGCAATTGCCGAGCGTCGTCCGGCTGGCGGTCGATGACACCGGCCATGTCGCGGGCGGGATCCTCGTCCAGCATTTGCCGGAAGGGGAGGAGGGCCGGGACCGGCTCCACACCCGCCTCGACGATCCCGAATGGGAGCATGTCCGGATCCTCGCCGAGACGATCAAGGGAAACGAGCTGACCGATCCCGCGCTTCCGCTGGGCGAGGCGCTCTGGAGGCTGTTCCACGAGGAAGAGGTTCGGGTCCTGGAAGCGATCCCGCTTACCAAGGGCTGCCGATGCAATTTCGAGCACGTCCGCGGCGTCCTCGCCCGATTCGGAGCGGCGGAGCGGGGGGAGATGGTCGACGAGGACGGCTTCATCAACGTCGACTGCGAGTTCTGCTCGAAGGTTTTTCCGATATCCCTCAGCGACTTCCGCGACTGAGGCGAGCCGGCCCGCAAACGGTCGATTTTCGCGGCTTTTCCTGCTAGGAAGAGCGCCTCTATGTCGTATCCACGGGGTCGTTCGCGCTGGGGGGCGCTGGGGCTGGCCGGCTTCATCGCCGTCGCCGCGCCGGTCTTCGCATCCGCGCTGCCCGATCTCCAGGCCCTGTCGAAGCTGGAGCGCGGCCGCTGGCAGCTGCGTTCCGCTTCGGACGCGCCGAGGTCGATCTGCATCGGCGATCCGGCCGCTCTGGTTCAGCTCGAGCATGAAGGCGCCAGCTGCGGCCATGAGGTGCTTGCGAACGAAGCAGGCGGCGCCACGGTCCAATATACCTGTCCCGGCCACGGCTTCGGCCATACCCGCGTCAAGGTCGAGACGCCGCGGCTCGCGCGGATCGATACCCAGGGCCTGGCCGACGGCCGCCCCTTCTCCTACCGGGTGGAGGCCCGCAGGGTCGGCAGCTGCTGACGGGCTACCTCCCTGCGAGCAAAGCCCGTGGGGAGGGTGACCACCCGAAGGGTGGTGGAGGGGTGACCTCCCGAGGCTTGCGCCGTCGAGCACTGGATCCTCGATTTCCGTGACAGTCACCCCTCCACCATGCTTCGCATGGGTCCCCCTCCCCATCGTTCTATGGGGAGGCACGGGTGCGTTAAGCCTCTGTTTACCCTGATCCCGGTAAAGAGGGGGCGTGCCGATTTGTGGGCACGCTTTCCTCCCTAGAGGCTTTAGAGCCTAAACTGGGCCGCTCTTCACCGGGCGGCCCGTTCTTTTGCGCCGCTTGCGCCGCGCGGCCGGGGCGACTAGCCGCCCGCTCATGTCCGCCGCCGAAGCCCCCAAAGCCGTCGCCCTCCTGTCGGGCGGCCTCGATTCGATGGTCGCGGCCGCACTTGCGCGCGAGGCGGGCCATTCGCTTCTCGCCCTCACCGTTGATTACGGCCAGCGCCACCGGATCGAGCTCGAGGCCGCCGCCCGCGTGGCGGCATCGCTCGGCGCCGTCCGCCACGTCGTCCTTCCGCTCGACCTGCGCGCTTTCGGCGGTTCCGCCCTGACCGCCGACATTCCGGTGCCGAAGGAGGGCCTGGGCGGCGAGGTGCCGGTCACCTACGTGCCCGCCCGCAACACCATCTTCCTGTCGCTTGCGCTCGGCTGGGCCGAAGCCGCGGGAGCCTCGGAGATCTACATCGGCGTGAACGCGCTCGATTATTCCGGCTATCCCGATTGCCGTCCGGACTTCGTCGCGGCGTTCGAGCGGCTGGCGGCGCTCGCCACCAGGGCCGGAACGGAAGGGCGGGGGTTCCGGATCGCTGCTCCGCTTCTTCACATGAGCAAGGCCGACATCGTGATCGAGGCGGGCCGGCTGGGACTGGACTGCGGCCTCAGCTGGTCCTGCTACGATCCCGCGCCGAAAGGCCTTCATTGCGGGCTTTGCGACAGCTGCCGGCTGCGGGCGCTCGGCTTCCGCGAGGCCGGAGTCGCCGATCCCACCCTTTATGCCGCCCGTCCGTGAGCTACCGGCCAAGGAGATCTTCCTCACCGTGCAGGCGAGGAACTGCAGGCGGGGCGGCGCGCGGTTTTCCTCCGGTCCGCGGGCGATCGACTATGCCATGCGCAGTCCCGCTGGAGGCGGGCCTTCAGCCGCACAAGCCGATCGGGCTTCCCTGAGGCCTTGTCCGGCCTGAAGCTTATTTGGCGGTTCCGCCGCAGGCCCGGCGGAGCACGTCCTTCTTGTTGTAGCATTGCGCCGCAAGCGGCGGCAGCGCCTCGAAGCGGATCAGGTAGGGCCGATAGGCGGGCCTCGGCTCATAGGCGGGGACGAGGGCGTGCCTCAGCTCCCGCATCCGCGCCTGGGCGATGGGATAGAGCTGCCCCTTGGGCGCGGCCAGCGCCGATTTGGTGATGTTGGTGGCCGTCTGGCAGAAGATCTGCTGCGCCTGGGCGGACGACCAATTATTGTAGGTGATCGTCGAATAATCGTCGAACGCCTTCTGTCCCTTCGCCCCGAGCGTGCGCTTATAATAATTGTTCAGCGTCGTGTAGGCGGTCGCGAGCTCGACGCTATGGTGAGCAAGGAGTCCGTTGTAATTCGGAACCGCGCGCAGATAGTCCGAAAACTGGCACTGGAGCGCCGCGACGTTGAGGCCGGCCCGCAGGTTCCACAGCAGATTGGCCCGGTGCTCGGCGGCGGTCGCACCCGGAAGCGGCAGGCCGACCAGAGGATCGCCGGGTTCGAGCGGCGAGGCCCGCAGGTCAGGCGGGGTCAGAAAGAGCTGCGCGGACGCCGGGGCGGCCACGAACGCCGCCGAGGCGACGGTGGCGGCCACGAAGCCGTTCTTCACCATGGAGTTCATTCGGTCCCCTCAAGCGCTGAACACGCTGGCTCCATGCTTAGCAGGGGTCGCCTCGCAATAAAGCTTCACGGACCGTGCCCGTCGTACGTGCGGCACGGCTCGTCATACCTAAGCAATTGCTCCGGATAAGAAAAGAGGCGGATAAGAAAAGGGCCGCCCGGTCGCCCGGACGGCCCTTTCCGAATAAACGTCCGAACCGACGATTACATTCCGGTCGTGTTGCCGGTGCCCGTTCCGGTTCCGGTGCCGGTGTTGCCGGTGCCGGTGGTGTCGGTGGTCATCGTGTTGGTCGTGGTGGTGGTGGTCGCGTTCAGGTCCGCAGCGGTGCCGAGGGCGTTGCTGTCGGTCGTGGTCGTGTTGAGCGCGTCCATGCCGCCGACGTCGT
>DASVTA010000229.1:0-6634 GCA_036387815.1 Allosphingosinicella sp. | reverse complement strand
CCGCCGCGATCGTACCTTCCGCCATCTCTTCCTTCTTCCGACTGGGGTTGAGCCGGGGCCTTAGGCACGGCTATGCGGGCGGGCAATGGCCAATTCCGAAACGCTCCCCAGCAAATTCGTGCCGCGCAGCCGCAAGGTGCGAATCCTAGCGACCCTGGGCCCGGCGAGCCGTACCCCCGAGATGATCCGCAAGCTCGCCGAGGCGGGCGCCGACGCCTTCCGGATCAACATGAGCCACGGCACCCATAAGGATCACGCGCAGCTGATCGAGATCATCCGTGCGCTGGAGAAGGATCTGGACCGCCCGACGACGATCCTGGCCGACCTGCAGGGGCCCAAGCTGAGGGTCGGCAAGTTCGAAGGCGAAGGCTCGGTCGAGCTCGAGAAGGGCCAGACCTTCGTCTTCGACCGCGATCATGCCCCCGGCACCTCCAAGCGGGTCGAGCTTCCGCACCGGGAGATTTTCGGCGGGGTCGAGAAAGGCACGAGGCTGCTGCTCGACGACGGCAAGCTGGTGCAGCGGGTGATCAGCGTGACCGGGGACCGGATCGAGACGATGGTGGAGGTCGGCGGGCGGCTTTCCAACAACAAGGGCGTCAACGTCCCGGACGTCGTCCTCCCCCTGGCCGCGCTCACCGACAAGGACCGGACCGACCTCGTCTTCGCGCTCGACAGCCACGTCGACTGGATCGCCCTTTCCTTCGTCCAGCGGCCGGAGGACGTGGCCGAGGCCCGGCGGCTGATCGCCGGGCGCGCAGCGCTGCTCGCAAAGATCGAGAAGCCGGCGGCGGTCGAGCGGCTGGACGGCATATTGGAGCTGGCGGATGCGGTGATGGTCGCCCGCGGCGATCTCGGCGTGGAGCTTCCACCGCAGGCGGTGCCGCCGCTCCAGAAGATGATCGTCGAGGCGGCGCGGCGGATGGGCCGGCCGGTCGTCGTCGCGACCCAGATGCTGGAATCGATGATCAGCTCGCCGAGCCCGACCCGGGCCGAAGTTTCCGACGTCGCGACCGCCGTCTATGACGGGGCGGACGCGGTGATGCTTTCGGCGGAGAGCGCCTCGGGCCAGTATCCGTGCGAGGCGGTGACGATGATGAACAGCATCGCCACGAGCGTGGAGGCCGATCCGAGCCACGCCGAACGGGTCCATTTCACCCAGACCCTGCCCGATCCGACCACAGCCGACGCCATCGCCCAGGCGGCGAACACCATGGTCGGAACGGTGGGGGCCGCGGCCATCGTCTGCTTCACCAGTTCCGGCTCGACCGCCCGGCGGCTGTCGCGCGAGCGGCCGGCCGTGCCCTTGATGGTCCTCACCCCCTCGCTTCGCACCGCCCGCAAGTTGGGCATTCTGTGGGGCGCGCACGGGGTCAGGACCCGCGACATCGCCAATTTCGAGGAGATGATCGCCAAGGCAAAGCGGATGGCGCTGCGCCACGGAGTCGCAAGGGGCGGCGACCGGATCATCATCACCGCCGGGGTTCCGTTCGGCACCCCGGGCTCGACCAACGTCATCCATATCGTGCGGCTGGTGGGCGACGAGCTCGATCGGCACCGCAAGGCACAGGGGAAATTGCACTGAGGGAAAGCCCCTCCCCTTCAGGGGAGGGGTTGGGGTGGGGCCTGTTACTTCCCAAACACGCGGCTGCCTGCATCTACACCTCCCCCACCCCCAACCCCTCCCCTGAAGGGGAGGGGCTTCAGGCCTCCATCAGCCCCGGCACCTCATCCAGCAGCTCCCTCGCCAGGAAGCCGATCCGGCCGATCCGCTTCGCCAGGTTGCGGCCGGCCTCTCCGTGCAGGAACACGCCCCACAGGACCGCGGTCAGCGGATCGGCGCCCCTTGCGGCGAGGCCTCCGACGATCCCCGCCAGCGCATCGCCCGAGCCGGAGGTGGCGAGGCCCACCCCGCCGCCGGTGAACCGGAAGGCGCGGCCATCGGGCGCGACGATGTAGCTGTACTGACCCTTGATCAGGGACACCGCGCCGAAGGTCCGGGCGGCGCGGCGGGCGGCGGCGAGCGGGTCCGACTCCACCTCCGCGGCCTCGGATTCGAGCAGCCGCGCCATCTCCCGCGCGTGCGGGAGCAGGATCGCGCCGCCGCTCCACGCCCGCAGGGTCTCCGCCCGGGGCGCGAGGCTTCCGAGCACCGCGGCGTCGAGCACCAGCGGCTTGTCGAGCCCGCTTGCCAGGAGCGCGTCGAGCATCTCCTCGAGCGGCGGGCCATGCTGCAGGCCGCAGCCCATCAGGATCGCCTGCGCGCCTCCGGCCCATTCGAGCACCGATTCGATCGCGCCGGCGGCGATGCAGCCCTCTTCGGTCTCCGCGCAGCCGACCACCCGGGCCTCGGGGACCGCGATCGCCAAGCCCGGAGCGACGCTCGCTCCAGTGGTGATCTGGAGCTTGCCGGCGCCCGCCCGAAGGCCGCCGGTGCCCGCGAGCAGGGCGGCTCCGGCAAGCTCGCGGCTTCCGGCGATGACGAGCAGCCGGCCGCGGTCCTCCTTGTCGCCATCGTCGGAATGGTGGGGAAGCGGGAAGCGGCGGAGCAGGCTCCGGTCGAGGACCTCGAACTCGCTCATCGCGCCGCCACCATGGCGTCCGGCTCCGAGGTTATCGGCGCATCCTCCTCGATCAAGGGCGCGGCGAAATTGTAGCAGACCAGCTTGGGCACGCAGTCCTTCTCGTCGTCGGGCTCGAACTCGTACTGGAGGAGACCGCAATTAACGACGTCCGCCGCCTTGTCGATGTCCAGGATCTGAGCTTCGTCCATCTCCTCCAATATGTAGCGGAAGCACAGGACGACGACCTGATGGCAGACGATCAGCACCCGGCGGTCGGCATGGTGGAGGCTGACGGTGTCGAGCGCGCTCCTGAGGCGCAAGATGACGTCTGCCCAGCTCTCGCCGCCCGGCGGGCGGTGGTAGAATTTGCCGAGCAGGGTGCGCTGCTCCGCCTGCTCGGGGAATTTCTCGCGCACGCCCGCGGTGGTGAGCCGGTCCCAGAGCCCGAACTCGCGCTCGCGCAGGCGCTCGTCCTGGCGCGGCGCCTTGGCTCCCGGGACGGAGCCGCCGGCCCTGCAGATCGCCTCGGCGGTCTGGCGGGCCCGGACGTAAGGCGACGTCAGCACGACTTCGGGCCTTTCCTCTTCGGGCAAGGCGGCGAACCAGTGGCCGAGCGCGTCCGCCTGTCGCTGCCCGAGCTTGCTCAGCGGAACGTCGACGTCGCGTATGTCGAGGTCGATCACGCTTTGGCCCGCGGCGTCGGCCGCGTCGCGGGCGACGTTGCCGGCGCTCTGCCCGTGGCGGACGATCCAGAGCTTGGCGGGCCATCTTTGTCTCATCGCCGGGTGAAAGCGCGAGAAGGTGAAGAGTTCATTTGCCTCCCCATCGATGATGGGGAGGGGGACCATGCGAAGCATGGTGGAGGGGTAGAAGGGCGAGGCATGTGGAGGTTCTCGAGTGAACCGCTAAGCCGGCGGCAGTTACCCCTCCACCACCCTTCGGGCGGTCCCCCTCCCCATGCTGCGCATGGGGAGGCAAAGGCTAGAGCAGCCCCTCGCTCTCCAGCCGCCGCCGCAGATCCTCGGCGCTCGTGAAGAGATGCGCGCGCATCCCGACCGCCTCCGCCCCCTCGACGTTGATCTCGCGGTCGTCGACGAACAGCGCCTCGTGCGCCTGGAGGCCGAAGCGGTGGAGCGCCAGATAGTAGATGGCGGGATCGGGCTTGAGCAGCTTTTCCTCGCCCGAGACGACGATGGCCCGGAAGCGGCGGAAGAAGGAATCCTCCCGCTTGCGGAACGGCACCCAGAAGTCGGCGGAGAAATTGGTGATCGCGAAGAGGGGCACGCCGCGCGCGTCCAGCTCGTCGACGATCGCATGGACCCCGGGGACGGGATCGCTGATCGTCTCGCCGAACCGATCGCCCCAGGCGGAGATGTAGGCGGCGTAATCGGGGAATTTCTCGGAAAGCTCAGCCGCCGCCTCGTCGAACGGGAGGCCGCCGTCGAGCGAATCGTGCCAGCCCCACAGGTCGACGTCCTCGATGAAGCGGAGCCTCGCCTCGTCCTCGGGCAGCTGCCGCTCGAGGAAGGAATGAGGGTCCCAGCCGTAGAGGACGTTGCCGACGTCGAAGACGACGGCGGTGGGGGAGGTCATCACGCCGTCATTGCGAGCGAAGCGAAGCAATCCAGCGGCTCAGGCGCCGGAGCCTGGATTGCTTCGTCGCTTTGCTCCTCGCAATGACGGTCTGCGCGGACAACGCGCAGCCCGTCAGCCCTGGCGCGCCTTGAAGCGGCGGTTGGTCTTGTTGATGACGTAGGTGCGGCCCCGGCGGCGGATCACGCGGCAGTCGCGGTGGCGCGACTTGAGGGACTTCAACGAGTTGCGGATCTTCATGGCCGGACGCCTGCCCTGTCTTTCACGATTTTGTGCTGGAAATTGAAGGCGCCCACTAAGGGGGCCGAGCTTCCAAGTCAAGCGTCGGCGTAGAGTTCGATCGCCTCGAAGAGGGCCGTCAGCTGCCCCCGCTCCTCCTCGCCGATCTCGGGCCGCCAGATCTCGAACAGCAGCACGACGCGAGTGGCGTTGCTGTCGTTCCAGGCCTCATGCTCGACGCTGTCGTCGAAGATGAGCGCCTTGCCTTCCTCCCACTCCCGGACCTCGTTGCCGACGCGCAGGCGGCACCGGCCCGGCACGATCAGCGGGACATGGCAGATCAGCCTGGTGTTGAGCAGTCCGTTGTGGGCGGCGATGTGGGCGCCGGGCCGAAGCAGCGAGAACAGGGCCATCGGGGAGCGGCCTCGGATCCGGGGCATCGGCGCCCGCTCGAGCGCGGCCATCGTCTTCGGGCAGCGCTCGGCATTGCCGGCCACCGGAGCGCCCCGCTTCCACAGGTGAAAGGCGCTCCAGCGCGGATCGTCGAGCAGGAAAGCGCGGGCAGGCGGGCGGTTCGGCTCGGACTCGACGTAGGGGATGAAGGCGCCCTCCTCCGCAAGCACCGATTCGAGCTCCGCCCGAATGTCGGGGACTGCGGCTTCCACTTCCTCGAGCCAGGGGAATTGCCGGCGCTCGTAGAACTCGATCTGCGGCAAGCCCGGAAAATAGAAGGATTCGGGCTGCTGGAGGTAGATCTGCTTGCGGCCCAGCATGAGGTCGACGGCCGTGGCGACCCGGCCCTCAAGCGGAGCGTCCGTGAAGCGGTACCGCAAGGTCGATTCGAGATGCTCGGCGAATTCCCGCTCGAGCTCGGCGGCCGCTCGCTCGGCGCGGCGAAGCTCGTTCACCATGACCGGCGGAACCTGTCCCTGGGCCGCCGCGGCCGACAGCGCGGTCGCGTAGAAGGCCGAGGCCGCGCGCTTGTCGCCGGCCCTCAAATGGCAATCGGCCCGCATGATCAGCCCGGCCAGGTGGCGAGGCTCTGCCTTCAGCAGATTATCGAGAGCGGTCTGCTCGCCCTCGCCGTCCCCGCCGTGCCGGCAGGCCTGGGCAAGGAGAAACCAGGGCGCAGCCACCGTCCCAGCCTCGGCGGCGCCGCGCAGCAGCCGGATCGCCTCGGCCCCCTGCCCCGCCCGGAGCGCGGCGACGCCCGACCGGATCATCGCTTCCGCTTCGGCTGCGCTCGTCGCCATGGCCGCCGCTCCCTCGCTCCCGGGGGAACATTGATGTGGATCGGAGGGGCCCGTCAAGTCCCGGCGGGCGCCTCCGCTCGCTCCGCCAGCTTGCGCTCCCAGGCGAGGGCGTGGGCGACGATCGTGTCCAGATCGTCCAGTTTGGGCCGCCACGGCAGGGTGGCGAGGATCTTGCCGTTGTCGGCCACGAGCGCATCCGGATCGCCCGCCCGCCGCGGCTCCATCCGCCGCTCGATGCGCATGTTCGTCACCCGGTCGACCGCGTCGAGCACTTCGAGCACCGAGAAGCCCCGGCCGTAGCCGCAATTCATGATGTGGCTGGTGGTGGGATCCTCGACCAGTTTAGCGAGCGCGTCGACATGGGCGGCCGCGAGGTCGCTGACGTGGATATAGTCGCGCACCCCGGTGCCGTCGGGCGTGTCGTAATCGGTCCCGTAGACGGAGACGGCTTGGCGCTTTCCGGTCGCCGCCTCCACCGCGACCTTGATGAGGTGGGTGGCGCCCGCCGTCGACTGCCCGGAGCGGCCAGCGGGGTCGGCTCCGGCGACGTTGAAATAGCGCAGCGCGCAGAAGTTGATCGGGTGGGCGAAGGCGGTGTCGGCGAGCATCCGCTCGGTCATCAGCTTCGACCAGCCATAAGGATTGATCGGCTGGGTTCTCGAGGTCTCGACGACCGGCACCTTCTCCGGGATGCCATAGGTCGCCGCGGTCGAGGAGAAGATGAAGTGGCGAACCCCCCCTTTTACCGCGCTCTCGATCAGCGAGCGGCTCTTCACCGTGTTGTTCTCATAATATTTGAGCGGCTGCTCGACCGACTCGGGAACCACGATCGATCCGGCGAAATGGATGATCGCGCCGATTTCGTGGTCGGCGATCAGCCGGCCGACGAGCTCCTGGTCGGCGATGTCGCCCTCGGCGAAGGCCGCTTCCTCCGGCACCGCCCAGCGGAAACCGGTCGTCAGATTGTCGATGACCGCCACCTTCCACCCTGCATCGAGCAGCGCCAGC
>DASVTA010000228.1:0-3398 GCA_036387815.1 Allosphingosinicella sp. | reverse complement strand
AGATGAGGTTCGGAGCGGCGATGGCGTGCGGAAGCAGCTTGGGCGGCACCGGTCCGATCTTGGCGGGCTCGATCCCCGCCTCCTCGAGCAGACCGAGCGCTTCCAGGATGGAGGCGGCGACGATCCGCCGATAGTCGCGCTCCTTCAGTTGCTCCAGAAGGGTCCTTCCCGACAGCGCGTTCACCGCATTGTTGAGATTGATGAGCAATTTGCCCCAGGCGATCCCCGGCATGTCCGGCGAGAGGTGAAGGCGGGCCGGTCCGGCGCCGATCCGCTCCGCGAGCGCGCGCAGCGGCGCGACGTCTTCGGCGAGCAGGTCGCCAGCCACCCCTTTGTGGAACCGGCCGTGGCCGAGCGCGGCGACGTTGTAGGGAACCGTCCCCGCCACCGCCTCGAAGCGGCCCTTGAGGACCGAGCGAAGCATTTCGACGTTGCTCACGCCGTTCTGGAAGCTGACGACCAGCGCCCCCTTTTTGGCGTTCCGGGCGATCTCCTTCGCGGCGGCCGCGGTGCCGGTGCTCTTGACGCACAGGGCAATGATGTCGGCCCCGGCCAGGGCAGCGGGCCTGGTCGAGAAGTCCACCTGATCCGGAGCCAGCCGGACCCGCCAGCCCGAATGATCGGTGAGGGTGAGGCCGTTTTCGGCGATCTCGCGCCCGATCTTCTCGCGCCCGACGAAGCTCACCGGGATCCCGGCCGCGGCCCAGGCGCCGCCGACGAAGCAGCCGACCGACCCGGCGCCGAGGATGGCGACCTTCATGATCGCAGCCGCTCATCCTGAGGAGGGGCCGAGCCTGCCGAAGCCCCGTCTCGCAGGACCATCCTCACCCCCGGCCGCGATAGGAGGGGACGCCCTGGTCCGGCACCCACAGGCCCGAAGGCGGCTCGCCCGACTGCCAGAAGACGTCGATCGGGATTCCGCCCCGCGGGTACCAATAGCCGCCGATCCGCAGCCACAGCGGCTTCATCTCCACGACGAGGCGCTGGGCGATCCCGACCGTCACGTCCTCGTGGAAGCCGCAATGGTTGCGGAAGGCGCCGAGGAACAGCTTGAGCGACTTGGATTCGACGATCGTCTCGCCGGGCGAATAGTCGATGACGAGATGGGCGAAGTCGGGCTGGTTCGTCACCGGGCAGAGCGAGGTGAACTCCGGCGCCGCGAAACGCACGAGATAGAGCGCGCCCGGACGCGGATTGGGAACATAGTCGAGCCTCGCCTCCTCCGGGGAGGCCGCGGGCGGACTGGAGCGGCCGAGATGCGTCAGGTCCATGGAGGCGCTTTAAGGGAGAGGAGGGGAGAGGGGAAGGCGGCGCGTCGTTCTTGATTTGTGCTGGCTCTTAGGTTACCGTCATCCCGGCGAAAGCCGGGACCTCAGGCCGGAAAAGGCGCGGCCTCCACCAGGTCCGGGCTTTCGCCGGGATGACGGGGAGCGGGCCGGCAGCCGTCATCCGTCCACTTCGTCCACTTCGTCCACTTCGTCCACTTTGACTTGCCCGGAGTGCGTGCCATAGCTGGGGCCATGAGGAAGATACTGCTCGCCGCCGCTTTCGCCTGCGCCGCGCCCGCTCTCGGCCAGAACGCTCCGCCCGCTCCCGGGAAGGATAACGAAAAGCCGGTGCCGGAGCCGATCGTCTCGGTCACCCGCCACGCCGGCACCTTCGGCGGCCAGCGGATCGGCTACACCGCGACGGCTTCGGAAACCTACCTCAAGGCCGCCGACGGCACGCCCAAGGCCAGCATCTTCTCGGTCTCCTACGTCAAGGAGCCGCGCGACCCGGCCCGGCCGGTCGCCTTCCTGTTCAACGGCGGCCCGGGCTCTGGCTCGCTGTGGCTTCACATGGGCGCCTTCGGGCCCAAACGGGTGGCGATCCCGTCCGACGCCCGCGACGACGGCGCTCCGCCCTTCCCGATCCTCGACAATCCCGACAGCCTGCTCGACGTCACCGACATCGTCTTCATCGATCCGGTCGGCACCGGCTTCAGCCGGCCGCTCGGCAAGACCGAGGGCAAGGAATATTGGGGCGTCACCCAGGATGCCCGATCGGTGGCCGAGTTCATCCGCATCTGGCTCGGCGAGAACGGCCGCTGGAACTCCCCTAAGTTTCTGGGCGGGGAGAGCTATGGAACGACGCGCTCGGCGGCCGTGGTGAATCAGCTCGAAGGCGCTTTTAACGACGTTTCGCTCAACGGGATCATCCTCATCTCGACGATCCTCGATTTCGGCGCTCAGGCCAATGTCCCCGGCAACGAAATGCCCTACGTCCTCTATCTGCCGTCGATGGCGGCCGCGGCCTGGCACCACGGCAAGGCGCCCGCGGACGCCGGCCCTCTCGAACGCTTCGTGCAGGAGGCGCGCGATTTCGCTGCGGGCGATTACGCGCTGGCCTTGCTGAAGGGCCAGAAGCTGCAGGGGGAGGAGCGCTCCGCCGTCCGCCGCCGCCTCGCGCGGTTCACCGGCCTCTCCGAACGCTTCCTCGAGGCCGCGGACCTCAGGGTCAGCGATCAACGCTTCTACAAGGAGCTGCTTCGTGACAAGGGGGTGGTCATCGGCCGGCTCGACGCCCGCTACACCGGCCGCGACTATGACAATGCCGGGGAGGCGCCGGACAACGATCCCAGCTTCTACGGGATCGACGCCGGCTATACGGCGGCTCTGAACAGCTGGGTCAGGACCGGGCTCAAATTCGCGACCGACCGCCAATATTCAACCATCGGCGGGGTGGGCAACTGGGACTGGGAGCTGGCGGACCAGGGCGGGGAGGCGCGCTACTACAAGAACGTCGCGCCCTATATCGGCCGGGCGATGCGCGAGAATTCCGGCCTCCGGCTGTTCGTCGGCCAGGGCTATTTCGATTTCGCAACGCCCTTCTTCGGAGCGGAATATTCGCTCTCGCGAACCGGGATCCCGCAGGAGCGGATCGTCTACCGGTATTACGGCTCCGGGCACATGATGTACGTGCGGGACGAAGACCGATCGAAGCTGTCCAGGGACATCAGGGAGTTCATCAGGGGGAGGTGAGGGGTGGTCGTCCCAGCGAAGGCTGGGACCCCGGGGGTGAAAGGCGCCGAGGTCATCACCCGCCGAGGCCCCAGCCTTCGCTGGGGCGGCGACGAATTGGTATGAGGCCATTGCGGATGGCTTTATGCGGTAAGAACCTGACAAAATGTCAGCTATGCTTGACATTATGTCAGGGTGATCCTATTCGATTCGCGTGACCGGCGGAAGGGCTGCCGGCGAGCGCGGAGCGGGGGTTGTGGGGATTGGGGAGCTGGTGAAGAATCGTCTGAAGGTCCTGAGGGCGGAGCGAGACTGGAGCCAGGCGGAGCTTGGCGGCAGGCTCGGAGTGTCGCGCCAGGCCGTCAATGCCATCGAAACCGGCAAATACGATCCTTCGCT
>DASVTA010000227.1:0-7914 GCA_036387815.1 Allosphingosinicella sp. | reverse complement strand
GACGTTTCGGTCACGAAGATCGCGGTGGATCCGGTATGGTGGCTGCCCGGCGTCGCGGAGCGGTTCGAGGTCAGCGAGGGGAGCCTCAGGCGCTGCCTCTTCGAGCAGACGGGAGGAATGTATCCCGAGCTGGTCACGCGCCCGGACCTTTCGGTCTTCCTGCCTCCGATCGGCGGAATGACCCTCTACATCTTCGGCGACCCCGCCTTCCTCGGCGACACGAGCCGTACCCTGACCTGCCGGGTTCACGACGAATGCAACGGCTCGGACGTCTTCGGCTCCGACATCTGCACCTGCCGCCCCTATCTCACCCACGGCATCGAGGAGGCGACGAGGGCGGCCCAGTCGGGCGGAACCGGCCTCATCGTCTACAATCGCAAGGAGGGGCGAGCCCTGGGCGAGGTGACGAAGTTCCTCGTCTACAACGCCCGCAAGCGGCAGCCCGGCGGCGACCAGGCGGCGACCTATTTCGAGCGCACCGAATGCGTCGCCGGAGTCCAGGACGCGCGCTTCCAGCAGCTGATGCCGGACATCATCCACTGGCTGGGGATAACCCGGATCGACCGCTTCGTGTCGATGTCGAACATGAAATATGACGCCCTCGCCGCCGGCGGGATCGAGATAGGCGAGCGGGTGCCGATCCCCGACGGGCTGGTGCCTCCGGACGCCAGCGTCGAGATGGAGGCGAAGAAGGCGGCGGGCTATTATACGCCGGAGGGAGCGCCCACCGAGGAGCATCTTCGCTCGGTGGTCGGACGCGACTTGGGGAAGTTCTGAAACGGATGAAGACGTTGTCCGGTGTCTCATCCTCCCTGCGCGCGAAGCGCGTGGGGAGGGGGACCACCCGAAGGGTGGTAGTGGGGTTTTTGCCCCGGGAGCAGAAGCTCACGCTCGAACGCCCCGCCACTGAGCGACTTACCCCTCCACCATGCTTCGCATGGTCCCCCTCCCCACCGCTTCGCCGCAGGGAGGATTGATGCAAGCCGACCCCGCACTGCTCGCCCTGCTCAGCGCCGCCGCGGTGCGCGAGCGGGCGCACGAGATGCTGGAGATAGCGCTCGACGGCGGAGTCGAGGGCTGGGCGGTCGACCCCGGCCGGCTGGAAGCGGCGGCCGACCTCACCGCCCGCGTGACCCGAGAATCCTATCCGGATCTCGCAATCCCCTTCCACGCCCGCTGGCGGCACTTCGTCGCTGGAGAGCCGAGCCTTCCGGGTGGCGATCCGGCGGCGCGGGCTCGGGCGGCGTTCGACCTGGTGATCGTCTCGGTCCTGCTCGACGCCGGGACGGGTCCCGGCTGGAGCTTCACGGACCCGGTGAGCGGCGGCACCTACTCCCGTTCGGAAGGGCTGGCGGTGGCGAGCCAGAGGATGGTCGAGAGCGGAGCCCTCGCGACCGCCGGAGCCGCGCTGGTCGCGCTCGACGACGCGACCCTTGCGGAGGGCTTCCAGGCCGGAGACTCCAATCCGCTCGCCGGCATCGAGGGCCGGGCCGCGCTGCTCCGCCGCCTCGGCGCGCAGGTGCTGGCAAGGCCGGATCTGTTCGCGACCCAAGACGAGGCTCGGCCGGGCGGGCTCTACGACCTCCTGGCCGCCCGCGCCGAAGGGGGAAAGCTTCCTGCGCCGGCGATCCTCGAGCTGCTGCTTGAGGCGCTCGGGCCGATCTGGGCGGACCGGCTGGTCCTCGAGGGCCTTCCTCTCGGCGATTGCTGGCGCCACCCCGCCATCCTCCGAAGCGATCCCAGCAACGGGCTCGTGCCGCTGCACAAATTGTCGCAATGGCTCGCCTATTCGCTGATCGAGCCGCTCGAAGCCGCCGGCATCGCGGTGGTGGAGATCGACGGCCTCACCGGCCTTGCGGAATATCGCAACGGCGGGCTGTTCGTCGACACCGGCGTGATCCGCCTCACCGACCCGCAAACCGCCGGGCGGACGCATCGCGTGTCGGATCCGCTGATCGTCGCGTGGCGGGCGATGACCGTCGCCCTGCTGGACCGGATGGCGCCCCTCGTTCGCGCGCGGCTGGGCGTGGCCGAGCGGAATTTCCCCCTCGCCCGGATGCTCGAAGGCGGCAGCTGGGCGGCGGGCCGGCGGATCGCCGCGGAGCTCCGCCCGGGCGGCGGCCCCCCCTTTCAAATCATCAGCGACGGAACGGTATTCTAGACATGGACGGACTGACGATCGTCGACCACCCGCTGGTCCAGCACAAGCTCACCCTGCTTCGCGACCGGAACAGCTCGATCAAGCTGTTCCGGACGGTGGTTCGGGAGATCGCGACCCTGCTCTGCTACGAGGTGACCCGCGACCTTCCAACGGAGCTCGTCCAGGTCGAGACTCCGATCGCGGTCACCCAAGCGCCCGCGATCGCGGGCAAGAAGCTGGTCTTCGCGCCGATCCTGCGCGCGGGCCTCGCCATGGCCGAGGGGATGCTCGACCTCGTCCCTTCGGCGCGGGTCGCCCATATCGGCCTTTACCGCGAGCCGGTGTCGCTCCAGTGCGTCGAATATTATTTCAAGACCCCGGAGGATGTCGGCGAGCGGCTCGTCATCATCGTCGATCCGATGATGGCGACCGGACACACCGCCGTCGCGGCCATCGACCGGCTCAAGGAAGCGGGAGTCAAGGAGATGCGCTTCGTCTGCCTTCTGTGCTCCAGGCCCGGAGTCGAGGCCGTTCGGGCGGCCCATCCCGACGTGCCGATCTGGACCGCCGCGATGGACGAATCGCTGAACGACCATGGCTATATCGTTCCGGGCCTCGGCGACGCCGGAGACCGGACTTACGGCACGCGCTAAGCCGTCATTCCGGCGAAGGCCGGAAATCCATGGACACCCTTGATGCGAGTTCGGAACCGGCAGTGCTCATGGATCCCGGATCAAGTCCGGGATGACGGAGCGCGGCTACTCCGTCGCGGGTAGCGCCGACGACCAGTGGATGTGGATGATCCTCCACGCGCCGGAGACTTTGCGAAGGACCATCGTCTCGACCATGATCCGGTCGACGGGGCGGCCTCTGAAAACGCCCTTCGTTCGGCTTTCGCTGGAGATCCAGGCGAGATCCGCGGCGGCATGGCCGGTGCGGCGCAGCCTCGTCGTCGCCACCGCCTTGGAAAAGGCCGCATCCGCGCCGGCGTGGCTGGCGGCATATTCCGACTTGCTTCGCTCCGCCCGTCCTTCCTCGAAGACCAGCGCCTCGTCGGCGACCAGGGTCAACGCGGCCCCCGGGTCGCCCCGGCGAAGAGCCGCGTGGAAAGCATCCACGGCAGCCGCCGCCTCGCGCGCTGAGCGGGGCAGGGTTTCCGGAGCGACCGGGGGCGGCGGCGCCGCCGAAGCCTGAGGAGCGAGCGCCAGCAAAAGGGCAATCGCCGCTGTGCGCACTGAAAGCTTCATAATGGACGGTCCCTTCCCGGAAGGAGCGATCTAAAGCCCAAACCACTTGGTTTTCAACATGCTTGCCGTCACCGCCGGCACGATTCGACTAATAATACGGACCGTCAGCCGGGACGAAGTTCGTGAAGTGCGTGGCGGACTTTCCCTGTGACCTTCCGCGGAAGGGCAGCGACGTCGCAGCCGGCACCCGGCGAGTATCACGATACAGGCGGGCATGCGGGGGCAACTCCGATCGCCCACGTTCAAAGAAGCAGTTAGAACATACCATAGACGCCTGCCTCGGCAATGGTCGAGGATTCGTGTCCGGCGCCTTCCGAGCCTCCTCCGCACAGGTGGGAACCTCCGGAAATCAGCGATGGCCGATCAGCGATTCCTTCGCCCGTCGATGAGCCCGTCCACCAGGGCCGGATCCGCCAAGGTGCTCGTATCCCCCAAGCTGCCGAACTCGTTCTCGGCGATCTTCCTGAGGATCCGGCGCATGATCTTGCCGCTCCTCGTCTTGGGCAGGCCCGGTGTGAAGTGGATGATGTCGGGGCTGGCGATAGGGCTGATCTCGGTCCGCACGTGCTGCCGGAGCGCCTTCTCCAGCTCCGGGCTCTCCACCTCCCCCTCCATCAAGGTGACGTAGCAATAGATGCCCTGTCCCTTGATGTCGTGCGGGTAGCCGACGACGGCGGCTTCGGCGACGCAGCGGTGGGAGACGAGCGCGCTTTCGATCTCGGCGGTGCCGAGGCGGTGGCCGGAGATGTTGAGGACGTCGTCGACCCGGCCGGTGATCCAGTAATAGCCGTCGTCGTCGCGGCGGCAGCCGTCGCCGGTGAAATATTTGCCTCGGTAGGTGCTGAAATAGGTCTGCACGAAACGGTCGTGATCGCCGTAGACGCTTCGCATCTGGCCGGGCCAGGAGCGGGCGATGCACAGATTGCCCGAGGCGGCGCCGACCAGCAGCTCGCCTTCCGCTCCGACCAGCTGGGGCTCGATTCCGAAGAAGGGCCGCCCGGCGCTGCCCGGCTTCATGTCGTGGGCCCCGGGCAGGGTGGTGATCATCACTCCGCCCGTCTCCGTCTGCCACCAGGTGTCGACGATCGGGCAGCGCCCCTCGCCCACCACTTCATAATACCAGCGCCAGGCCTCGGGGTTGATCGGCTCTCCGACCGAGCCGAGCAGCCGGATGGAGGAGCGGTCGTGCTTCCTTACCGGCCCCTCCCCTTCGCGCATCAGGGCGCGAATGGCGGTCGGGGCCGTGTAGAAGATGTCCACCCCGTGCCGCTCCACCACGTCCCAGAAGCGGCTGACATCCGGATAGGTGGGGACGCCTTCGAACATCAGGCTGGTCGCTCCGTTGGCGAGCGGGCCGTAGACGACGTAGCTGTGCCCCGTGACCCAGCCGACGTCGGCCGTGCACCAGAAGATCTCGCCCGGCTTGTAGTCGAAGACATAGTGGAAGGTGGCCGCCGTCCACACGGCATAGCCGCCCGTGGTGTGGAGGACGCCCTTGGGCTTCCCGGTCGAGCCGGAGGTGTAGAGGATGAAGAGCGGATCCTCGGCGTTCATGGGCTCGGCCGGGCACTCGTCGGGGACGAGCGGAGCCAGTTCGTGGAGCCAGTGGTCCCGCCCTTCGCTCCACTCGATGTCGTTGCCGAGGTGGCGGACGACGAGGACGGCTTCCACGTCCGCGCCCTTGGCGAGCGCCGCATCGACATTGGCCTTGAGCGGCACCAGCCGACCGCCCCGTCTGCCGCCGTCCGCGGTGACGACGAAGCGGCTCGCGCAATCCTCGATCCGGCCGTGGAGCGCCTCGGGCGAGAAGCCGCCGAAGACGACCGAGTGGACGGCCCCGATCCTGGCGCAGGCGAGCATCGCCACGGCGGCCTCGGGGATCATCGGCATGTAGAGCGTGACCCGGTCGCCCTTGCCGGCGCCTAGCGCCTTCAGGCAATTCGCCACCGCGACGACCTCGCGGTAGAGCTCGCCGTAGGTGAGGCTGCGGCCGGTGCCGGGCTCGTCGCCCTCGAACAGGATCGCCACCTGATCAGAGCGGGCCTCCAGGTGGCGGTCGACGCAATTGTGGCAGAGGTTGAGGATCCCGTCCTCGAACCATTTGATCTCGACCGGATCGAACGACCAGTTGCCGGCGAGGGTCGGCTCCGTCATCCAGTCGATCCGCCGCGCCTGCGCCGCCCAGAAGCCGTCCGGATCGTCGAGCGACTGGCGATAGAGGGCCTCATAGGCCTCGGCATCGGCGTGGCTGGTCGCGACCAGCGCTTCGGGGGGCGGGATGCGGCTGTCCATGCACATCCCCTAAGCCCGTGGGGGTGCGCCCGCAAAGACGCAAAATGTTTACGCCGGCGGCTTAAAGCGCAGCTCGATGATCGAAGGATGGGTGAACGCCATCGCAACGAAGCCGGAGGCGTCCCCGGCCACGGCGGCGTTCGCCCGCCGCCCGGCCCGAGTGCCGACGGCTCCGGCGCTCGTCGCCTCGTCCCTGCCGCTGGCCCGCTTCTGCGAGGACGAGTCCCGGGTGCGGGCTTGGCGGCAGCTCGAAACGGCGGCGTCGCTTCCGATCCAGAGTCACGCCTTCGCCTCTGCGCTCGCCAGCACTCTCCTCGCAGAGGCGCATATCGAGGTCTTTTCCGTCGGCCGGGGCGGGGACATCGCCGCCTTGCTCGCCTTGAGCCGGAAGCCCGGATATCTCGAGCGCTGGATGACGGTCGGGGCGCACGAAGTCTGCGAGCCGGACGATGCGCTCTGCCGAAATCCGGGATCGGCCCGGCTTCTGGCCGAGGCGATCGTTCGTGACGGCAGGGCGCTCGAGTTCGACCGGATTCCCGCGGCTTCCCCGTTCATCCCCGCCTTGCGCTCGGCCCTGCGCGGGAAAGGCTGGATGTCGGTTCGGCCCGCCACGCCCACTCCCACCATCGCCCTTGGCCCGCGCTGGAAAGATCCGGAAAGCTGCTTCAATTCGGGGCGTCGGTCGGACTTCCGCCGAGCCGCGCGCAGAGCGGGCGAACTCGGCGAGCCGCGGTTCGAGATACTATCGCCGCGGCCCGACGCGTTCGACGCCCTGTTCGACGAAGCGGTGGCGGTCGAGCTTCGAAGCTGGAAGCGGGAGGCGGGGACCGCGATCGCGGCCGATACGGCCAAGGAAAGCTGCTTCCGCCAGTATTTCCGATCGGCCTGCGAGGAGGGGATCTTCCGGATCGCCTTCATGCGGATCGACGGCCGGGCGGTGGCGATGCAGATGGGGCTGGAATGCCTCGACCGCTACTGGCTGTTCAAGATCGGCTTCGACGAGCGCTTCGAACGCTGCTCGCCGGGCACGTTGCTGATGCTGCACACGCTCGGCTGGGCCGCGAACCGGGACCTGCGCGCCTACGAGCTTCTCGGGCATTTCGAGCCCTGGATCGCGCGCTTCTGGACCCGCGAGCATCATGAATGCGTCTGGGTGCGCGCCTATCCCTACAACCCGAGGGGGGCCGCCGCTTTCGCGGCCGACGCCTGCGCCACCCAGCGCAGGCGCCTCGCGCCGGCGGGCGCCCGATGACGGTGCTCCGGGCGACCTTGAGGAACGCCCGTTACGCGCTTCCCGGGCTGGTCGAACGGTTCGTACCCGGGCCCGGCCCCGCCTCCGCCGCCCGGATTTGCCAAAGCCTCGGCGGCTCCGGGCTCGGCGCCACCGCCGGCTATTTCCACGCGCGCCAGTCAAGCCCCGATGAGATCGTCGCCGCCAATGTCGCGGCGGCGCGCCTTCTGGCTCGGAACTGCGGCGGTTCCTGCCTGTCGGTCAAGGCGCCGCCTCTGCTGTTCGACAGCGGCCGCCTTCGAACGGTCGCCGAGGCCGCGGCCGCGGCCGGACTGACCCTGATGTTCGACGCGCATGCCGAGAAGGACGCGCAACCCACGCTGCGATCCGTCCGCGCCCTTCTCCCCGACTTTCCGGAGACGGGCTTCGCCCTCCCCGCCCGCTGGCGCCGAAGCGTGGCGGACGCGGTCCTGTTCCGGGATGGGCCAGCGCGGATCCGGCTGGTGAAGGGCGAATGGAGCGACCCGCAGGCGGACGTCCCGAACGTCGAGGCGAACTTCCTCGCCCTCGTCACCCGCCTCGCCGGACGGGCCGCGCCGGTTGCCGTGGCCACGCACGATCCGGTCCTCGCCGAAAGCGCGCTCCGCCTGCTGATCGGCGCCGGCACGCCTTGCGAGCTGGAGCAGCTTCGCGGCCTTCCCGCGCGACGGTCCATGGCCGTCGCGCGGCGCCTTGGAGTGCCGGTCCGGGTCTATGTTCCCTTCGGTCCCGGCTGGTGGCCCTACGCCTTGGACAAGGCGCTGGCGCGGCCCTACCTGCTTTCGTGGATGCTTAGGGACCGGTTCGCGAGGACGAACCTTCCAGCGCTCGCCTGAGCCATGGCCCGTCGATCGTCGCGGCGGCCTTCGGATACGCAAAATGTTTGGCATATATATACTTGAGAAAGCAGGTGCCAAATGTTACCCGAGTCGCGACAGGCCGGCGCGAGCGACGAGATCGAAATC
>DASVTA010000226.1:0-6168 GCA_036387815.1 Allosphingosinicella sp. | reverse complement strand
AGGAGAAGAAGGGCTGGGGCCTGCTCGTAGCGGGCCTCGTCGCCCTCTACGGCGGGGCCAATGGCGCGGGCGCGGTCATCACCGCTCTCAACGTTGCCTATGAAGAGCAGGAGAAACGGAGCCTGCTGCATTTCTACGCGGTCGCAGTGTCGATCGCGGTCGTGGCGATGTTGCTGGCCCTGGCAGCGCTCGCGGCGACCACCGCAGTGGCCGCCCTTCGGGAGCTTATGCCGAACGCATCGCCGCTTACCATCGCGCTCGGCAAGGCGGCCGCTTATGTCGGCCTTGCCTTTGCGGCGGCCGCGGTCGCAGCCACGCTCTACCGCTTCGCCCCGTCGCGCCACCATGCCCAGTGGAGGTGGCTCACTCCGGGCTCCGTCTTCACCGCCGTCAGCTGGGTGCTCTTCACGCTAGCCTTCGGATTCTACGTGACCGAGGTCACCGACTACAACGCCACCTACGGCTCGCTCGGAGCGATCATCGCCCTGCTCACCTGGATGTACCTGACCGCCTATGTGTTCGTGTTCGGGGCCGAGCTCAACCGCGAGCTCGAGCACCAGACCGAGCGGGACACCACGGTCGGACCGGAGGAGCCGATGGGCGAGCGCGGCGCCTGGGCGGCCGATCACGTCGCGGCCGGGGATGAAGCCGGAGAGAGCAGCGAGGAAGGCGCCGACGTGGAGTCGATCGCGCGGGTCTGGCCGGACGAGGAGCCCGAGTCCGACCGCTAGCGGCTATTCCTCGCCGTCGACGTCCTTGCGCATCTTGAACGCGGTGTTCCAGAACATGTAGCCCAGCATTGCGGCGATGCTGATCGGGAAAGCGTAGATCATGTCGTGGCGGGCCTCGTGAACGGGAGGATGACTGCGGAGCTCGGGCGCTCCGGGCGGGAAAGGCGCTCTTGCCTTTGAAGGTCCTCGCCGACCCCCGGCGCCTCCGACAGCTTTGCAAGCAGCGCCGTCTCCCAGTGCGGCCGGTCGGAGGGCAGATCGAACGAACCAAGCATCAAGTCGATGTCCATTTCGACACCTCCAAGCAATCCCCCCGGCGCCATTGTGAATCGAAACCGCGGCTCCGGCCAGCCGCGATTCCAGTGACTTGGACGATTTTCTTCATGTGAGTCCCAAAGGCCACAGATGGGGTTGAACCGGACCGCCGATCGTCCGAAGCTCTGGCGATGCCCCGCCCCAGCAAAAAGCGCCTCTACCTCCTGTTCCTGGTCGGGGCCTGCCTGTTCTCGCTGTGGCAATTGTACGAGCTGGCAGAGTGGCGCTCGGAGGTGGTGGCGCGGCACCCCGGAGTGACCAGGCCGTGGCAGCAGCGCTGAAGCCTAGAGCCGGACCAGCATCTTGCCGGTATTGCCTCCGCTGAACAGGTCGAGGAAAGCCTGCGGAGCCGCTTCGATGCCGTCTCGCACCGTCTCGCGCGCCTTGACCTGGCCGCTCGCAACCCAGCCGCCCATGTCGCGGTAGAAGTCGCCCATTTCCGGCAGAAAATCGGTGTAGATGAAGCCCTTCATCGCGATCCGCGCCGAGATCATCCGCATGATGTAGCGGAAGGCGGGAGGCTCGCCGCCATTATAGGCGTCGATCATCCCGCAGATCGCGAAACGCGCATTGTTGCGAGCGGTAGCGAAGGCCGCGTCGAGATGCTCCCCTCCGACATTGTCGAAATAGACGTCGATGCCTTTCGGCGCCGCTTCCACCAGGCCCTTCACCACCGGCCCGGCTTTATAATCGACCGCGGCATCGGCGCCGAGCTCGCGCACCCAGGAGCATTTGTCCGAGCCGCCGGCCGAGCCGATCACCGTCATGCCCCTGGCCTTGGCGATCTGCACGACCGCCGATCCGACCGCGCCTGCCGCCGCCGAGACGAAGACGATGTCGCCCGCCTTCGCCTCGGCCACCCGGAGCAGCCCGAAATAGGCGGTTGCTCCGGTCAAGCCGAGATTGCCGAGCCACTGCTCGTCCGGCACTCCGAGCGCCGGCACCTTGTTGAGCTTCTCGGCAGGAGCAACCGCTTCCTCGCGCCAGCCCAGCATGTGGAAGACGGTGTCGCCCTCCTTGAAATGGGGCGAGCTGCTCTCGACCACCTTGCCGACCGCTCCGCCCTCCAGCGGCTCGCCGACCTGGAACGGGGGCACGTAGCTCTTCACGTCGTTCATCCGCCCGCGCATGTAGGGATCGACCGAGAGCCAGGAGTTGCGCACCCGCACCATGCCCTCGCCAAGCTCCGGGCTCTCCAGCTCACGAAGCTCGAAATTGCCCATGTCCGGCAGGCCCCGCGGCCGCGACTTCAGGATCCACGCTTTGCTGCCGGCCATTGCTCGTTCTCCATCTGCTGTGCACCGCCCTAGCAGAGCGGCCCCGCAAAAAAAGACCCGGCCGCTTGGGCCGGGTCCAGGAGGAATGGTCGTCTTCGCCGAAGCGAGCGCTCAGTAGGTGCCCGAGAAGCTCCGGTTGAGCACGTGGGGGCCGGTGCTTCCCTGGTCCTCCCGCTCGAACAAGGCGCGGTTGCGCTCCTCGTCGCGCCACTCGCGCATCGCCTCTTCGCGGGTCTTGTTGACCGTCACCCTTTCGTCGACCTTCTCGATCCACGAGCAGGGGATCGAATGGTGATGGCCGCCGGCATTCTCGTCATTCTTGGTAAGGACGATCCGGTCGCCGTGCACTGCATCTACCGTGCCGATCTTCTCGCCGTCGGATCCGAGCACTTCCATATGCTCGGTCACCCGGCCCATCGACTGGCGCTGCTCGCCGCGTTTGGTGCGCCAGTTGCCGAAGTCCTGCTCGAACCTCGACTGATGCTCGCGCCGATATTCCTCATAGTCGCGGTCGATCGACTCGATCTGCCGGCTCCGCCATTCGGAATAATGCGGGTCGTGAAGTCCGCCGCCGCTGATGCTGTGGGCAGCACCGCCTTGGTCGCCTTGGCTTTGCCGCTGCGCGGCCGCATAGCGCGCGGAGCTCGAATAGCCGCCCGATGCGGAGATTCCTGCGCCCGCGCCATAGGCTCCGCCGACCGGCGAGGACATCGGATGCGCGCCCTGGGCTCCGACATGGCCCGGATCGACCCGGTCGAAGCGCCGGCCGTGATCGGGTCCGCCGTCGAAGCCGGAAGTTCCGCCCTGGCCGGGTTCGCCGAAGGCTTCGGGGCCTCCGCCGCCGCCGCTACCCGCACTGGTCGGCTCGACATAGCCGCGGCCCGAGTCGCTGGAGCGGCCCTCGTCTCCGCCCGAGCGCTCACGCTCGCCGCCATAGGCGCCGTAGCCGCCCGGGGCTCCGGGCCGCTCGCGGTTCCAACTGTCGCCCGACTGGTTGCCCCAGCCGCTTGCGGTCCCGCCATAGCTGTCACTTCCGGACTGGTTGTCGCGGCGCCCGGTCATCCCGCGCTCGCGCTCCCAGCGGCGGTCGTCCTGCTCGCGCCGGCGTTCGGCCTCGTCGTCGCCGAACCAGGAGCGGACCTCGTCGCCGGCGCGCTCCATGAAGCCGCGGTCGTCATGGCCGCCGCTTCGGTATCCGCGCCCGGAGCCGCGGTCCTGGCCGTAGTTGCGCTGGTCGCGGCCCTGATCGCGCCATCGCTCGTCGCGGTCGCCATAACGATTGTCCATGGAAGTCTCTCCTTTGCTTGGCTGTGGGCCGCAGCCGCACGGAGATAGGGGAGCCGCAAGGCTGCGCTCGCATAGGAAACGAAGCGCGGGGAGCGCCCGTTCCACTCGGCTAGCCAGCACGTTGCGGCACGAAGGCGAAACGAACGGCCTTGCCGGCAGGCCGGCAGCGGCCAACTGGCGCATTGCATCGCGGGGGGGCGCTCGCTATGGGGAGCGCCTTCCGCCCGAGGGCGCGGGGCCGTAGCTCAGATGGGAGAGCGCTGCAATCGCACTGCAGAGGTCAGGGGTTCGATTCCCCTCGGCTCCACCAGCCCTTCAGTGGGGCTCCACCGGAAACAGCTTGTCCCGCAAGCGAAGCATCGCCCGAAGCGCCCGCCGCGCATAGACCAGCAGCAGGATCGCGAAGCCCAGCGCAAGCAGCGCTACCAGGATCGCAAGCCCGGGGCTTGCAAGCGCCAGTGCAAGCAGGCCGCCGGTCATCACGTCCTCGCCGGTGGAGACGACGACGTTGCTGACCGGCTCCGGGCTTGCATTGACGACGGCTCGCGCGCTGGCCTTCGCGCCATGGCTCAGCAATGCTCCTCCGCCGCCCAGAAGAAAGGCGAGGGCCTGCCAGACCGGGTCCTGGGCATCGACGATCGCAAGGGAGAGAAGCGCTCCTCCCAGCGGGCGGACGAAGCTGTGGACGGCGTCCCACGCGCTGTCGAGCCAGGCCACCTTATCCGCGAAGAACTCGGCGATCAGGCCGATAAAGGCGGCTCCGAGCACCCATGGATTGGCGAGCGCGGACAGCGCGTCCAGATGCGTCGGGAGCTCGACCCAGCCGCTGCGCATGGCAAGGCCGGTGGCGAAGACGCACAGATAGAGCCTCCAGCCCGCGAGCAGGCTGACGCTGGCGGCAAGGCCCAGTATCTCGGCGATCCCCATGACTCCTGCTGCCACGCGCGGCAGGGACTTGCAAATGCGGGCGCGACCGGCGTTTAGGGGCGTCATGTCCGACCTGCCCGAGCCAATCCCCGCTGCGACCCTGATCCTGATGCGGCCGGGCCGTGGAGTCGCGCCCGAGATCCTGATGATGGAGCGCGCCGAGACCATGGCTTTCGCCGCCGGGGCGCTGGTCTTTCCCGGCGGGCGGATCGATCCGCAGGACGAAGCTCTCGCGTCTCCATTTCCGCAGGAGGACGCCGCCGCCCGCACCGCCGCCATCCGGGAGACAATCGAGGAGACCGGGATCGCGCCCGCTCTGCTTCCGCTTCCGGACAGCGAAACGGCCGGGTCGATCCGCGCGGCGCTCGCCGCCGGCGGCGAGTTCGGCGAGCTGCTTGCCGAGCATCGACTTCGCCTCGACCTCGATGCCCTCACCCCGTTCGCGCGCTGGTGCCCCAACTTCAAGGAGACGCGCCGCTTCGACACGCTCTTCTACCTGGCCGAAGCCCCCGCCGATGCCCAACCCGCCTCCGCCGACCGGACCGAGGCGGTGAGCGCCTTCTGGGCCAGCGCCGCGTCCGTCATCGAGGAGATCGAGGCCGGCCGGGCCCAGGCCATCTTCCCCACCCGCCGCAATCTGGAGCGGCTGGCCCGCTTCTCCTCGCTGGAAGACGCCCGTGCCGACGCCGCCCTCCATCCGGTGCGGAAGATCACCCCCTGGGTCGAGGAGCGGGGAGGGAGCAAATGGGTCTGCATTCCTGAAGGCATAGGCTATCCGGTCACCGCCGAGCGGCTCGAAACCGCGCGGCGCTCCTAGCTCAGGAGCGTCTGCGCCACGCCACTGCCGGGATACGCGACCAGCACGTCCGACCGCTCTGCGAACTCCACCTGCGCGGCACCCTCGACGAGCCAGACCTTGCCCGCCTCCAGCGCTTCCCCATCGACTCTGCCCCCGCCGCTGACGGGGACTATCCAGGCCGGTTTTCCCACGTCCAACCGCCCCGCTGCCGCCTTTGTCCAGCGTTCCAGAACGAAGGCCGGTCCGTCGGCCAATATCTCCCGCCCCGGAGAAGCCAGGTACGGCTCGAACGGAGCCGCGTACGGCTCGGGCTTCGACACCGCGATCCCCTCCTCCAAATGCAGCTCTCGGGGCCGCCCGTAATCGTAGAGCCGGTAGGTGAGGTCGACATTCTGTTGAATCTCGATCAGCACCAGCCCGGGCCCCAGCGCATGCACCGTCCCCGCGGGTGAATAATAAGTGTCGCCTGCCTTGGCGGGCCGCCAGTCGATCATCTGCTCGATCCGCCCGTCCACCGCCGCCTCGCGCAGACCGTCGAGGCTCGCCGCCTCGCGGAGGCCGATTCCTATCTCCGCTTCCGGCTCGGCACGGAGCACGACCCAGGCCTCGTCCTTGCCGCGCGGATAGCCTGCAGCGCGGGCCGTCTCGTCATCGGGATGCACCTGGATCGAGAGCCGCTCGGACGTGAACAGATATTTGACCAGCAGCTCCGGCTCGCTCCCGCGCGGATCCTCGAACCAGATCTCGCCGACCGGCTCGCCGCCCTCCTCAACGGCTCCGAAGGCAGTCGGCAGGTCGCGCCGCCCCCAGGGCTTCTCGACCCGCTTGATCT
>DASVTA010000225.1:0-4252 GCA_036387815.1 Allosphingosinicella sp. | reverse complement strand
CATACCGTTCGCCGTGACCAATTATTCCAACGCCAATCCCAATTTGCTCACGGTAGCGGGCGCGGTCGCGGCGGAGCGGCTTCGGACGACGACGACCACCGTGAACGGGCAGGTTGTGACCACGACCCAGAATTCCCCTGTCGCCGACGCGCTCCAGGAGGCGGCGGTCAACTCGGTGCTCGGCGCCACCGGCGGCATCGGCGGCCTCGCCTTTCGGGCCGGCAACGCCATCTTCGGCGCGATCATCAACGCGGTGAAATCCGACAGCAAGTCCAACATCCTGTCGACCCCGTCGATCATGACGCTCGACAATCAGGAAGCGAGGATCCTGGTGGGCCAGGAGATCCCGATCACGACCGGCGAGGCGCTCTCCCCCAATTTCGACAACCAGTTCCGGACCGTCGACCGCGAGAATGTCGGAATCACGCTGGAGGTACTTCCGCAAATCAACGCCGGCGGCTCGATCAAGCTCAACCTTCGCCAGGAGGTGAGCTCGATCGCCGGTCCGGTGTCGGGGCGGTCGAGCGACCTCATTCTCAACAAGCGCGAGATCGAGACGGTGATCACCGTCGACGACGGCGAGATCGTCGGCATCGGCGGACTGCTCGACGACAACGAGCGGCGGACGCTGGAGAAGATCCCCTTCCTCGGCGATCTGCCGGCGATCGGCAATCTTTTCAGATCCAAGAGCCGGGTCCGCGCCAAGACTAACCTGATGGTCTTCATCCGCCCGACCATCCTTCGCTCCCCCGCCGACGCCAGGGCGATGACGGAGCGGCGCTACGGCTATGTCCGCGATATGCAGTATCTGCAGAATCCGGACCAGGAGCCGACCATCGACGAGCTCGTGCGCGAATATATGCGCATGGTCCCGCCCAATCCGGCGCCTCCGCCCCCGCCGCCGCTCGATCCCGCCCTTTATGCGCCGGTGACCCAGCCGGGCGACCAGGTGCTCGCTCCGCCCTCGGCGCCGCCGGCGGGAGCTCCACGGTGACGATCGATCGTCATCCCGGCGAAAGCCGGGACCTTGGCGAGGATGTCCTCGAGCTGACGATCGGCGGCCCCGACTTCCGGCGGGGCGACGAGGTGGCCAACCTGCCCTACCTCTTCGCGAAGCGGAACGGGATCGCCCTTCTCGGCGAGGCGGACGGCCGGGCGCGGGTGGCGTTTCGGCAAGGGGCCGATCCGAAGGCCTTGATCGAGGCCCGCCGGGTGATCGGGCGGCCGCTCGCGGTGGAGGGGGTTACCGCAGAGGGTTTCGACAAGCTTCTCTCCGAACGCTATGCGATGGACGATCAGGCCGCGGCGGACGCCGCCGGCTCGCTCGGCCTCGGCGACGAGCTCAGCCATCTCGCCAGCGACCTGCCCACGGCCGAGGACCTGCTCGACAGCGCCGACGACGCGCCGGCGATCCGGCTGATCAACGGCATCATCGCCGACGCCGCGCGGCAGGGCGTCTCCGACATCCATATCGAGCCCTATGAGAGCGGCCTCGTCGTCCGAATGCGAATCGACGGGGTGCTTCGCGAGACCCTGCGCATGCCTGCCCATGTGGCTCCGGTGGTGGTCAGCCGGATCAAGGTCATGGCGCGGCTCGACATCGCCGAGCGGCGGGTGCCGCAGGACGGGCGGATCGGGCTGACGCTGGGCGGCAAATTGCTGGACGTGCGCGTCTCCACGCTTCCGAGCCGGGCCGGCGAGCGGGTGGTGCTTCGAATCCTCGACAAGGAGAATGCCGGGATCGACCTCGATTCGCTCGGCATGCCGCCGTCGGTGCACGCCCTGTTCGCCGGCGCCCTGACTGAGCCGAACGGGATCGTCCTCGTCACCGGCCCGACCGGATCGGGCAAGACGACCAGCCTCTATGCCGGGCTCCGGCTGCTCAACGACGGCAGCCGCAACGTGCTGACCGTGGAGGACCCGGTCGAATATGCCGTCGACGGAGTCGGCCAGACCCAGGTCAACCCGAAGGTCGGCCTGAGCTTCGCGGCGGGGCTGCGCGCCATCCTTCGCCAGGATCCGGACGTGGTCATGGTCGGCGAGATCCGCGACCGGGAGACCGCGGAGATCGCCGTGCAGGCGTCGCTGACCGGCCACCTCGTCCTCTCAACGGTCCACACCAACGACGCGATCGGCGCCATCACCCGGATGCGCGACATGAAGGTGGAGCCGTTCCTCCTCGCCTCGACACTTCGAGCGGTGATCGCGCAGCGGCTGGTCCGACGGCTCTGCCCCGCTTGCCGCGCGCCGGTCGCCGCCGACGCGGCGACCGCGGCCCTCGTGGGAGTCGAGCCCGGGACCGTCGTCCACGAGCCCCGCGGCTGCGGCCAGTGCGGCAACAGCGGCTACAAGGGCCGGACGGGCGTGTTCGAGGCCGTCCGGATCGACGAGACGGTCCGCCGCCTGATCAACGCCGGCGGCGACGAGGTCGAAATCTCGGCCCACGCCTTCCGCAACAGCCCGAACCTCGCCGCCGCGGCCCAGCAGCTGGTCCGCGAAGGCGTGACCAGCGTCGGCGAAGCCGTGCGCGTGTCGCGCCGCGAGAGCGAGGATGTCTGAGTTCGCCTATCTGGTCCTCGACCGGGCCGGGCGCGAAAAGCGCGGCTCGCTGCGCGCCGAAAGCGTGGAAGAGGCGCGGGAGAAGCTGAGCGCTCGCGGCCTGTTCGTCGTGAAGATGGAAAGCTCGACCGGGGAGGCGGCTCCGCCTTTGCTTTCCCGGCAGATCTTCGCCCGCAAGAAGCTCAACGGCCGCCAGCTCACCGTCTTCACCCGCCAGTTGTCGACCCTGGTTCAGGTCAGCCCGCTCGAGGAGTCGCTCCGCACCATCGCCCGTCAGACCGAGAAGGACCAGGTCCGCGACGTGCTGATGTCGGTCCATGCTTCGGTCCTTGAGGGCCGCCGGCTTTCAGAGGCGATGGCGCGCCAGCCCGCCAGCTTCCCGCCGCTTTACCGCGGCATGGTCCAGGCGGGCGAGGGGTCCGGAACCCTGCCCGCGATCCTGGAACGGCTCGCCGGCCTGCTCGAACGGCAGGCGCAGGTGCGAAGCAAGGTGCTGAGCGCGCTCGCCTACCCGGCGGTGCTCGCGCTGGTCGCGATGTTCGTCGTCTTCGCCCTCATGGTGTTCGTGGTGCCCCGGGTGGTGGAGCAGTTCGAGGATATCGGGCAGCAACTGCCCTTCCTCACCCGCGCGGTCATCGCCGTCTCGCACCTGCTGGCCGGCTGGTGGTGGGCGATGCTTCTCGGCATCCTGCTTCTCGGCTTCCTCGCCCACCGGGCGCTTCGCGACGAAAAGCTCCGCTTCCGCTACGACCGGGCGCTGCTTCGGATCCCGCTCATCGGCCGCCTGCTTCGCGACCTCCACGCCGCCCGGATGGCGCGGACGCTCTCCACCATGGTGGCAAGCCGGCTTCCTTTGCTCGAGGGGCTGAAGCTCACCACGGAAACGGTCCACAACCGGGCGCTGCGCGCCGCGACCGCGCAGATCGCGGAAGCGGTGCGCACCGGCGGCAGCCTGTCCGGAGCCCTGAAGCGCTCGGCCATCTTTCCGCCGCTGCTTGTCTATCTCGCCGCGAGCGGGGAGGCGAGCGGGCGGCTGGACCTGATGCTGGAGCGCGCGGCCGACTATCTGGAGCGCGAATTCGACAGCTTCACAACGACCGCTCTGGCATTGCTGGAGCCGGCGATAATCGTGCTCATGGGCGCATTGGTGGCGGTGATCGTGCTTTCGATCCTGCTGCCGATCCTGCAGCTCGACACACTCGCGGGAGGAATGGGATGAAGAAGTTCTGGAAAAGCGGGCAAACCCCCCGTCATCCCGGCGAAAGCCGGGGCCTGGGGTCGAGAAGTCTCGGCGGGCCTCCCCGAGGTCCCGGCTTTCGCCGGGATGACGAGCAGGGCTTCACCCTCGTCGAACTGATGGTGGTCATCGTCATCATCGGGCTGCTCGCGACGGTCGTCGTCATCAACGTGATGCCGGCGACCGACAAGGCGGCGATCACCAAGGCCAAGGCCGACGTCGGCGTTCTGGAGCAGGGGGTCGAGATGTACCGGCTCAACAAGCTTCGTTATCCGAGCGGGTCCGAAGGGCTGCAGGCCGTCACCGCGGAAGGCTATGTGAAGCGGCTGCCCAAGGATCCGTGGGGCAATGCCTACCATTATGCCGCTCCCGGGAAGGACGGGCGCCAGTTCGACATCTACAGCTACGGCGCGGACGGCCGCGAGGGGGGCGAGGGCCAGGATGCGGACATCGGCA
>DASVTA010000224.1:0-4919 GCA_036387815.1 Allosphingosinicella sp. | reverse complement strand
GCCGCCGTCGATCGTGAAGCCGGCCCCGGCCGGCCTGACCCGGGACCCGAAAGCATTGCAATCGGCCACCGCGCTCACCCACTCCTCCCGGAAGTGGAGGCGAGCGCGGCGGGCGGCAGGGACGGAGTCGCGGCCGATCCTTTCCACGATCCAACGGCCGGCCAGAGCGGGAATGGAGTGGGGCGGGCGGCGAAAGGTGCCGACCCGCCCGTCGCGGGCGACGATCCGCAGACCGCCGTCCGGGAGCAGGGCCTAAGTGGAGGCCGAGGCGATGAAGCCGGCGAGCACGGTTTCAAGCCGAGCCGAGGTCCGGTCGGGGCATTTGCCGGTGAGGACCGGATCGCGCTGCCGAACCTGGATGCGGTTGCCGTCCAGGCTGTAGAAGCCGCCGAAATTGCCGCATCCGGCCTGGGTGCTGTATTCGGCCCCGCCGTTGAAGAACAGGCGCGCCTCCGCCGCCGGCGGAATGGCCAGCCCGCCGACGCGGACCGGCCGCCAGGAGCCGCCGAGGGGGTCGACGACCCGCATCCGGTCGCTTTGCGCCCCTGCCCCGCCCACGCCCAGAAGCGCCGCGGAAAGGACGAAGATGGTCGCGCGCATGCTTTGCCTCCGCCCGAAGCTTCGGCCCCGCGAGGTGAACCGCGGGTGAAACCTTCGCGCGCCCGGTCGAGCTCCTTCGCCTCGCGGCGGAACGTTGGCGCAGCCCGGGCCTTTTTGGAGGAAAGCTGCAGGGAGGAAGACATGCGCTATCGCAGGCTCGGATCGAGCGACCTCGAAGTTTCGGAAATCTCGCTCGGATCTTGGCTGACCTTCGGAGTGGGAGTCGAGCGCGACCGGGCGGCGGCGGTGGTCGACAGGAGCTTCGATCTCGGGATCAATCTCATCGATACCGCCAACATCTACGGGCGAGGCGCGGCGGAGAGCTTCCTGGGCGAGGTGCTGGCCGGGCGGCCGCGCGACTCCTACCTGCTCGCGACGAAATTGTACTTCCCGATGACGGAGAGGGACCGCGGGCTTTCGAGGGCGCAGGTGGAAAAGCAGCTCGACGCTTCGCTGAAGCGGCTCGGGACCGATTATATCGACCTGTATCAATGCCATCGCTACGATGAAGACACTCCGCTCGAGGAGACGATGACGGCGCTGAGCGAGGCGGTCCGCTCAGGCAAGGTGCGCTATCTCGGCTTCTCCGAATGGCCCGCGGACAAGATCCGCGCCGCGGTGGAGATGTCCGGCGTGGAGAAGTTCGTCTCCAGCCAGCCGCAATATTCCCTCCTGTGGCGGCAGCCCGAGGCGGAAGTGATCCCGCTCTGCGCGGCGAACGGCATTTCCCAGATCGTTTGGTCGCCGCTCGCCCAGGGGGTCCTCACCGGCAAATACCGGCCCGGAAGCCCGCCGCCCAAGGACAGCCGGGCGACCAGCGACGAGATGGGCGGCTTCATCTCCTGGCTGCTTCGCGACCAGACCCTGGAGGCGGTCCAGCGGCTGCAGCCAATCGCCTCCGAAGCCGGGCTCAGCCTGGCGCAATTCGCCCTCGCCTGGGTGCTTCGCGAACCCAACGTCGCCTCCGCCATCGTCGGCGCCTCCAGGCCAGAGCAGCTGGCGGAGAATGCGGCGGCTTCGGACGCGAAGGTCGATCCTGCGCTGTTCGACCGGGCCGAACAAATCATCGCGAATATGTGAACGCTTGCCGCTAAGCTCGAGCGCGAGGGAGGGCACATGGGGGCATTGCGATTCGGAGCGAAAGCGGCGGCTGCGCTGCTGCTCCTGCCGATCCTCGTCCTCGCCGGATTGCGCGGCGCCGCCGCCTCGAGGGAAAGCGGCGCTCCGCCCCCGCCCGATACGCTGATGGTCGCGACTCCTCGCGGCGCGGTCGCGGTGGGCGTGTCGGGACCCTTGGACGGGCCGCCGGTGATGCTGGTCCACGGCACGGCGGCCTGGCGCGGCTTCTGGAAAGACGTCGCCGCCCATCTCGCCGGTAAGGGCTGGAGGGTCATCGCGGTCGACCTGCCGCCGTTCGGCTGGTCGGAGCACGACCCGCAGGCCCGCTACGGCCGGATCGACCAGGCGGAACGGCTCGCGGCCGTGCTCGCGGCGGCGGCGCGAAGGCCGGCCGTGGTGGTCGGCCACAGCTTCGGCGGCGGCCCCGCCACCGAGCTCGCCCTGCGCCGGCCGGAGCGGCTTCGCTCGCTGGTCCTCGTCGATGCGGCCCTCGGAAACCTCGATGCGCCCGCTGAAGGCGGCGGAGCGCTGAGCGTACGGCCGATCGCGGCAGCGGCCACGGCGGCGACGGTCACCAACCCGGCGGCGATGGGGCCGCTGCTGCGCTCGCTGATCGAACGCAAGGAGACGGCCGAGGCCTGGCTGCCGGTCCTGAAGCAGCCGATGCGCCGGCGCGGCTCGACTTCGGCTTATGCCGCCTGGCTGCCCAGCCTGTTCGCGACCGACGACGGCGCGCTCAGCCGCCGGAGCCAGGGCCTGAGGCGTCTCGCCGTGCCTCTCGCCCTGATCTGGGGCGAGGCCGATACGGTCACTCCCATCGCTCAGGGGCGCCGGATCGCGGCGCTCGGCCGGGCGCGGTCGTTCGCGACGCTCCGGGGCGTCGGACATATTCCGCATATCGAGGCTCCGAAGGCGTTCCTGGCCGTGCTCGACTCGGCGCTCGCTCCGGATCGGGAGGGAGAAAGAAAGTGAAGCGCAAGCTGCTGGTCGGAGTGTCGGTGATCGCGCTCCTTGCCGCGGGGGCGGCCATCTATGCCGCACCTCTGATGGCGGAGCCGGAAGGGCCCAAGGACTGCGGCACGCTGTTCCGGGCCTCGGGCGGCGCGCAGCCGGCGGCGGCGGCGCCCAAGCCGAACTGGTCGCAGGTCGGAGGGACGGTCAACGACGCCAGCTGCCTCAGCCGGACTCCCGTCGCCGGAGTCGTGCGGATCGAGAATGAGAAGCAGGTCGCCGACGCCCTCGCTTACGCCCGGGCCAATCGCCTGTCCGTGTCGGCGGCGGGCGTGAAGCACAGCATGGGCGGGCAGGCCTTCAGCCCCCGCGGAGTCGTGCTCGACATGCGGGGGATGAGTTCCGTTCGTCTCGACCCGGTCCGGCGGACCGTCACCGTGGGCGCCGGCGCCACCTGGCACCAGATCCAGAACGCGATCCACCCCCGGTTCGCCGTGAAGGCGATGCAGTCGACGGACATCTTCAGCGTCGGCGGCTCGATCTCGGTAAACGCTCACGGAATGGACCACCGCGCCGGCGCGCTCCTCGGTTCGATCCGGTCGCTTCGGGTAATGCTGGCGGACGGTCGCACGGTCACCGCCTCGCGCCAGGAGAATGAGGAGCTCTTCCGTCACGTGGTCGGCGGCTACGGCCTGTTCGGAGTGATCCTCTCGGCCGAGCTCGAGGTGGTCCCCAATGACATTTACCGGTCGCAGCGGGCCGTCATCGCCACCAGCGACTTCCCCGCCACCTTCGGCAGGATCGAGGCCGATCCGTCCGTCGGGCTGATGTACGCCCACCTCTCGACCGCACCGGGCTCGCTGCTCGACGAGGCCCTGGTCTATACCTACCACAAGGTGCCCGAGGCGGGGCTGGAGCGGGCGCCGCTGACCGAAGTCGCCTCGACCAAGCTGCGCCGGCTCACCGTCAACATCGCCAAGCGCGGCGACTTCTTCAAAGCGGCCAAATGGTGGACCGAAAAGCATCTGGAGCATCGCTTCGAGAGCTGCACCGTAACCCGCGCCCAGGCGATGGGAGACGGCGAGGCTTGCCTCGTTTCGCGCAACGACCCGATGCACGATTCGGTCGCCTATCTTCGCAACGCGCTTCCGAAGGAGACTGACATATTGCATGAATATTTCGTGCCGCGGGCGCGGCTGATGCCCTTCGTAGAGAGCATGCGCGGACTGTTCCGGAAGCACGGCGCCAACGTGCTCAACGTGTCCATCCGCGCCGTCGACGCCGAAGACCATGCGCTGACCTACGCCCCCGCCCCCGCCTTCTCGGTCGTCCTCTACCTGAACCAGAAGACGGACGCGGCCGGCAACCGGCACATGGCGGCGCTGACCTCCGATCTCATCGACCTTGCGAGCGCGAACGGCGGGCGCTTCTTCCTGCCCTACCAGCTCCATTATACGGCCGAGCAGCTTCAGGCGTCCTACCCGCAGATCGGCGCCTTCTTCGCCGCCAAGCGCCGCTTCGACCCCGAAGGCCGGTTCAGCAATCACTGGTACGAGCGTTACGCGCCCGCCTTCGGCCCTTCCGCGCCCGAGCAGCCGGCGCCGATCCGCGCCTCGATCACCAGCGGAGCGCCGGCCCGGTAGAGCCGGCCGGCGAAGCCGGGACGGTCGGAGCGGGCGATCACGGCCCTGCCGCGCACCTCGACGATCCGTCCGTCCGCGGCCGCGACAGCCCGAATAGCGGCCGCCCGGTCGCCGACGACCGACACGGGCCGGCCCTCGGCACCGAGAAAGGGAATGGCGACCATCGCCGCCGCCCAGGCGGCGAGCGCCAGCACCGCGCCGCCGGCCCAGCGGAGAAGGCTAATAGTCGTAGACATGCTCGACCTCGCCGCCGCCGGCGCGGATGGCCCTCAGCAGCGGGCCGAGGCGGCGAACCTTGGTCGACAGCCCAAGGCGGCGCCAGCCGGGCCGCTCGTCGATCGGCAGCGACAGGAGGACGGAGGCGCCGGGCGGGGGCGGCGCCGCGGCCGGCGCAAGCATCGTCAGAAAGATGTCGTCATTGCCCGCGATCTCGACTGGGTCGATTCCGGAGGCGGCGAGCTTGCCGAGAATCTCGGTGAGCTGAGCGTAGCGCGGAACTTCCACGGCGATCGGGCCCTGCCGCGTCCGGCCGATCATGCGAACTCGCGGATCGATCGCGCCCGCGTCCGCATCCGCGGGCAAAAGCATCCGCAAGGTCCGCTGGTC
>DASVTA010000223.1:0-2089 GCA_036387815.1 Allosphingosinicella sp. | reverse complement strand
CGGCGAACAGCAGATAGACCTCCGCCGTCCACCGCCCGATCCCCTTGACCCGGACCAGCTCCGCGATCGCTTCCTCGTCGCCGGTGGGCAGGTCGGCGAAGTCGAGCCGGCCCGAAACCACCTCCTCCGCCAGGCTTCGGGCATAGGAGGCCTTCTGCCTCGACAGCCCGGCGGAGCGGAGCGTCTCGTCCGAGGCGGCGAGCAGGGCCGAAGGCGCGGGCGGATCGCCGACCGCCGCGGTGAGCTTGGCCCACAAGGAAGCGGCGGAAGCGACCGAGACCTGCTGGCCGACGATCGCCCGCAGCAGCGTCTGGTAGCCGGGCTTGCTGATCCGGGGCTCGGGATATCCGACCTCGGCCAGAGCGGCGGCGATCCTGGGCTCGATCGCCGCAAGCGCGTCCAGGCTCTTCTTCAGATCTTCGGCCGCGATGCCCACAATTGCTCCCTTGTCTTCGGCAACGCCGCCTAGCATAGCCTGCCGCCATGGCGAACCTCACCATCATCAGCCGCGACGGCACCGAGAAGACGATCGAGGGCAAGCCGGGCTGGAGCGTCATGGAGCATATCCGCGACTCCGGGTTCGACGAGCTCCTCGCGCTTTGCGGCGGCTGCTGCAGCTGCGCGACCTGCCACGTCCATGTCGATCCGGAATGGCTCGAGGCCCTGCCGCCGGTGGGCGCCGACGAGGACGACCTGCTCGACACGACCGACCACCGGGTCGAGAGCAGCCGCCTCTCCTGCCAGATCAAGTTCGGGCCGGATCTCGACGGGCTGAGGGTGCAGATCGCGCCCGAGGATCCTTACTGAGCCCTTTGCCTCCCTGCCGCGAAGCGGTGGGGAGGGGGACCATGCGAAGCATGGTGGAGGGGTGGCCGGGCGCGGATGCAGAGGCTTCGGCGCCCGCAGCCGACGCCTTCGCCTTTACCCCTCCACCACCTTCGGTGGTCCCCCTCCCCATCTTCGATGGGGAGGCAATTCAATTCGCGAACCTGACCACCGCCGTGGGCACGACCTTGCTCGCAGGCGTGACTTTCCACACCACCTTCTTGCCCGCGCCGGGGGCCATCCCCTCCTCGTTGTTCTGCATGACGAGTTCGGCGTCGGTGGTGAAGGTGAAGGTGCCCTCGCGCTCCTTCGGAGCGGAATCGGGCTTGCCGCCGCCGCCGAGCCCCGCATCCTGATCGTCGCCGAAAGCGATGGCCTTGATCCGGGCGGTGCGGTCCTTGCGCACCTCGACCGCGATCCAGGGGATGATCGACTTCGCGTCCAAATTGATCGGATAGACGAAGCTTCGGTCGAGCCTGCCGGTCGTCGAATAATCGACGCGGAACTTGTTCCTGCCGAGATATTCGGCCGACCGGTAGCCGACCTCCTTCGACAGCGCCTCGGCGATGGCCTTGCCTTCGGCGATCGCCTGAGCGGTCTCGGCGGCGGGAACGGGCGGCGGCGGCGCGGCGTCGTCAGCGGCGTTGGCGACTATGTCGGACTCGTCCACCATTCCTCCCTCACCGCCGGGAGCGGGCTGGTTCAGCCCCTCCTGCATGCCCTGCTGCATCGCGGCGGCGGGGTCGAGGAGGATGACTTCGCCGACATAGGTGAAGGTGAAGGCCCGGTCCTTGCCGACGTGCAGCGTCGAGACGAACTTGCCGGGGCTGAGGATGCAGGACGAAAGGACGAGCGACGCCGCTGCGGCGAACGCGAAGCGCATGAACGACATGGAATTTTCCCCCCGGTTACCCCTTGTGTGTCGCAACCGCGTATAGCGCGACGGCGGCCGCATTGGAAACGTTGAGACTCTCCATTCGGCCGCTGATCGGGAGCCGGGCCAAAGCGTCGCAATGCGCCTCGGTGTTCTGCCGCATCCCCTCCCCTTCGGCGCCGAGCACGAGCGCCACCCGGGCGGGGCCCACCGCCTCGTCCAGAGTCATGCCGGCGTCGCCGGTGAGGCCGATCCGCCAGAAGCCGGCCTCCGCCATCTCGTCCAGCGCACGGGCCAGGTTCACCACCCGGACCCAGGGAACCGTCTCCAGAGCCCCGCTCGCGGCCTTGGCGAGAGCGCCGGATTCTGGCGGCGCGTGCCGGTCCTGAG
>DASVTA010000222.1:0-2419 GCA_036387815.1 Allosphingosinicella sp. | reverse complement strand
CCGTCGGCTCCGAACAGAGGCGCGATCAGGACGGCGTTGCGGAAGGCGCTGCCGTCCTTCCGGTAATTGAGGATTTCGGTGAGCGAGGGCCGAAGGTCGCGAATCGTCTGCCGGATCCGCTCGGTGAGCCACGGCTCCGTCTTGGGTCCGGCGAGGAACCGGCAATTGCGTCCGACGATCTCGCTCTCCTCATAGCCGGTGAGGGCGCAGAAGGCCGGATTGGCGGCGACGATGGGATTGTCGGGGAGGCGGGGGTTGCTGATGACCGTCGCGATCGGGCTGACCCGGATCGACCGGGCCAGTTCCGCCTCCTCCGCTCGATGCGCCTCGTCTTCGGTCATGGAGCCACGATAAAACATATGGGGATAGAAGCAGAAGGGCGATTCACGCGCGACTCGCAATGCGCTAGTCTGAAGCCAGGATGCTCACCAAGGCCCATGTCTGCGGCGTCGCCCGCTCCATCCTCGGCCAGCCGTGGCGCTGGCGGGGGTCGGCGGCGGACGGCCATGACTCGGCGTTCCAGCCGGACGACCTGATCGACCAGCTGCTGATGGCCCGTGGGGTCGGCCGCGAGGCGCTGGAGCGCCACCGGCTCCCGACCGTTCGCGGGTTCATGCCGGATCCGTCTGTTTTCCGCGACATGGACAAGGCGGCGGAGCGGCTCGCCGACGCCGTCGCGGCGGGCGAAAATGTGACGGTGTTCGGCGATTACGACGTCGACGGCGCGACTTCGGCGGCGCTTCTGGTGCGGCTCCTGCGTTCGCTCGGATCGGAGCCGCGCACCTACATTCCGGACCGTCTGATGGAGGGTTACGGCCCTTCCGGCGAAGCTTTGGTCAGGCTCGCCCGGGAGGGCGCGCGGCTGATCGTCACCGTCGATTGCGGCGCCCAGGCCTTCGAGGCGCTGGCCATGGCGCGCGCGGCGGGAGTCGACGTCGTCGTCGTCGACCATCACAAATGCTCCAGCGCGCTCCCGCCGGCGCTGGCGCTGGTCAATCCCAACCGGCTCGACGAAGCGCCGGAGGCGGCGGCGCACGGTCATCTCGCGGCGGTGGGAGTCTGCTTCCTGCTCGGGGCGGCGACCCTGAGGGTGCTTCGCGGCCGCGGCTTCTTCGCTGGGCGCGAGGAGCCGAGGCTGATCGAGCTTCTCGATCTGGTGGCGCTCGGCACGGTGGCCGACGTCGCCCAGCTTCGCGGCCTCAACCGGGCGTTCGTGACCCAGGGCCTCAAGGTGATGGCGAACCGGCGCAACGTCGGGCTGGCGGCGCTGATCGATTCGGCGCGGCTGACCAAGGCGCCGACCTGCACCGATCTCGGCTGGGCGCTCGGGCCCCGGATCAACGCCGGCGGCCGGGTCGGCAAGTCGGACCTGGGAGTGCGGCTGCTCACCACCGACGACCCGGCCGAAGCGCAGGGAATCGCCGCCGAGCTCGACCGGCTGAACGAGGAGCGCCGGGCGATCGAGGCGATCGTCTGCGAGGCCGCGGAGGGCCTGTGCGGCGGCCAGGGCAACCGCTCCGTGATCGTGGCGGCCGGCGAGACCTGGCATCCCGGCGTGATCGGGATCGTCGCCGGGCGGCTCAAGGAAAGGTTCGGCCGTCCCGCCATCGTCATCGCGCTGGGCGAGGACGGTCTGGGCAAGGGATCGGGCCGCTCGATCGGCGGAGTCGATCTGGGAGCCGCGGTGATGGCCGCGAAGGACCTCGGCCTTCTCGTCGCCGGCGGCGGCCACGCCATGGCCGCCGGCCTCACCGTCGAGCGCGGGCGGATCGAGGCGCTTTGCGACTTCCTCGACGAACGGCTCGCGGCCGACGTGGCGAGGAGCCGCGACGACCGGGCGCTGCTGCTCGACGCGGTCCTGGCCCCGGGCGGGGTCTGTCCCGACCTGTGCGACGCGCTCGAGGCGGGCGGACCCTACGGCGCGGGCTGGCCGGCGCCCCGGGTGGCGGCGGGGCCGGTGCGGGTGATCAAGGCGGACGTGGTCGGGAACGGCCATTTGCGGACGATCGTCGCGGGCGACGACGGCCGGCGGATCAAGACGATCGCTTTCCGGATGGCGGCGGGTCCGCTCGGCGAAGCGATGCTGGCGGCGCCGCCGCACCGCAAGCTCTGGATCGCCGGCCGGATCAGGCGCGACGAGTGGGGAGACCGGGCGGCGGCCGAGCTTCACCTCGAAGATGCGGCCTGGGCAGATTGACGCGGCGCGCCGCGCCACTTAATGGCCGCGCTTCCGCCGCCGGCCCCATCGTCTAGCGGTCCAGGACGTCGCCCTTTCACGGCGAAAACACGGGTTCGATTCCCGTTGGGGTCACCATGGCGCTGAAAAGCTAAGCCTTTTCAGAAAGTTGGCCGAAATCAGTAGCTTCTGAGCCGCCCGGTGGTACAAAAGGGTGGTACAAAATGAGGTTGCGATTGCCCG
>DASVTA010000221.1:0-3211 GCA_036387815.1 Allosphingosinicella sp. | reverse complement strand
GGCGGGGGCTGTTTCGGAGACGGGTGCGGTGGCCATGGTTTCTACTCGGTTCTTTGTTTTTCTTCGTCATGCCGAGGTGCCGGGGACAGTCTGGTGACAGTCACGTGACTGTCACCAGACTGTCTCCTGCGGAGGCTCAGGCGGCGAGGACCATCGGCTCGATCCCGGCAAGCAGGGTCCGGCGGCTCGGCTCCGCGATCTTCCTCGGAGGGAAGCCCTTCGCCGCCCCGGCGATCGCGGCGATGTGGGCCGGAGTCGTCCCGCAGCAGCCGCCGACGATGTTGACGATGCCCTGGTCGCACCATTCGCGCACCTGCGCGGCGGTTTCCGCCGGCCCCTCGTCATATTCGCCGAGATCGTTGGGAAGGCCGGCATTGGGATAGGCCATGATCAAGGTGTCGGCGATGGCGGAGAGCGCCGCGACGTGGGACCGGAGCTGGGCCGCCCCGAACGAGCAGTTGAGCCCGATGGAGAGCGGCCGGGCGTGGCGGACGCTCGCCCAGAAGGCCTCGATCGAATGGCCGGAGAGATTGCGCCCCGACAGGTCGGTGATCGTCATCGAAAGCATGATCGGCAGGTCCCGGTCGACCCGCTGCGCCGCGTGGACGGCGGCCTTGGCGTTCAGCGTGTCGAACACGGTCTCGATGAGGACGATCTCGGCGCCGCCCTCGACCAGCCCCTCGATCTGCTCGACATAGACGTCGGACAAAGTGTCGAAGTCTATCTCGCGATAGCCCGGATCGTTGACGTTGGGCGACAGCGACAGGGTCTTGTTGGTCGGGCCGAGCGCTCCGAGCGTCCAGCGCTTGCGGCCGTCCTTCTGCGCCTCCCGGTCCGCGATCTCGGCGATGATCCGGGCGGCGGCGACATTGATCTCGCGGACCAGATTCTCGGCCCCGTAATCGGCCTGGCTGATCCGGTTGGCGTTGAAGCTGTTGGTTGCGAGCAATTCGGCCCCGGCGTCGGCGAAGCTCTGGCAGATCTCGCCGACCAGCTCCGGCTGGGTGAGGTTCAGAAGGTCGTTATTGCCCTTCTGGTCGCGCGACAGGCCGAGGCTTCCGGCATAATCGGCCTCCCTCAGCCGCCGGTTCTGCACCTGAGTCCCGTAGGCGCCGTCCTTGATCAGGATGCGCTTGGCCGCTTCGGCCCTAAGCTGCTGTGCGACGTTCATGTCGATCCTTCGGTCGGAGGCCGAGCAGATGGCAGATCGCATAAGCGAGCTCGGCGCGATTGAGCGTGTAGAAATGGAACTGGCGGACTCCGCCGGAATAAAGCTGGCCGCAAAGCTCGGCGGCGACGGTGGCGGCGACGAGCTGGCGGGCGGCGGGAAGGTCGTCCAGCCCCTCGAACAATTTGTCCATCCACGCGGGGATCGCCGCGCCGCACATCGCCGCGAACTTGCGCGTCTGGGCGACGTTGGAGACCGGCAGGATGCCCGGCACCAGCTCGGCGTCGATGCCGGCGGCGGCGGCCTCGTCCCGGAACCGGAAGAAGCTTTCGGGCGAGAAGAAGAACTGGGTGATCGCTCGGTCGGCGCCGGCATCGATCTTGCGCTTGAGATTGTCGAGATCGGCGGCGCGACTTCCCGAATCCGGGTGGATTTCGGGATAGGCGGCGACCGAAATCTCGAACGGCGCCACCCGCTTCAGGCCGGCGACGAGCGCGGCCGCGTTGGCATAGCCGTCGGCGCGAGGCTGGAAGCCCTTGCCGGGCTCGGGCGGATCGCCGCGAAGAGCGACGACGTGGCGGATCCCCGCCTGCCAATAGCCCAGGGCGACCTCGTCTATCTCGCTCCGGCTCGCCTCGACGCAGGTCAGATGCGCGGCGGCGGCAAGCGACGTCTCCTGCGCGATCCGGACGACCGTGTTGTGGGTCCTCTCGCGGGTCGAGCCGCCGGCGCCGTAGGTGACGGAAACGAAGCGCGGAGCAAGCGGCTCGAGGGTCTTCACCGAATCCCAAAGCGTCTCCTCCATCCGCTCCGTCTTGGGCGGGAAGAATTCGAAGCTGACGCCGATGTCGCCGGCGACGTCGGCGAAGAGCGGCTCGCGCCAGCCGGCGATGTTGGGAATTCCAGGGTTCATGCCACAACCTTCAGCTTTTCCTGCGGGCGCTCGCCTTCCCAGAGGGTGACGGTCAGCTCGCCGCCTTCGAGATGCTCCACCACCCGGCCGCGCAGGCCGGCGGAGTCGAGATATTTGAGCATGACCTCGTCGGCGAAGCCGAGCCGGAGATGCGCGTCCCGGGCCCGCAATTCCTCCCGTTCATGCGGCGCGAAGTCGACGATGAGAAGCCGCCCGCCCGGCGCGAGCAGGCGCGCCGCCTCCGCGACCGCGGCCGCGGGCTGCTGGGCGTAATGGAGCACCTGGTGGAGGATCACCGTGTCGGCCGAGCCGGCCGCGAGCGGCAAAGCGTACATGTCGCCCTGGCGAAGCTCGGCGCCGGCGAGCCCGGCCTGGGCGAGCTTCACCCTGGCGAGGCGGAGCATCTCGGGGGAGCGGTCGACGCCCAGCGCGCGCTCGGCGCTGGGGCCGAACAGCTCCAGCATCCGACCGGTGCCGGTGCCGATGTCGACCAGCCGTCCGACCGGGCGTCCCCCCTCTCCGGCCCCCTCTCCGGCGCCGAGGGCGCGGCGGCAGGCCGCCTCGACCTCGCTCTCGGCGATGTGGAGCGAGCGGATTTCGTCCCAGTCGCCGGCATGAGCGGCGAAATAGCGCTCCGCCGCGGCGGCGCGGTCGGCCCGGACGGCGGCGAGACGGGCGGCGTCGGCGGCGGCCCAGGGGTCCTCGCCGTCCAGCTCGGCCCAGCGCTCCAGGGCGGCGAACAGCGGCTCGACTCGGGCAGCCTCGGCGAGGCTGAGGAACACCCAGCTTCCCTCCTTGCGGCGTTCCGCTAGGCCGGCTTCGATGAGGATCCTGACATGCCTGGAAACCCTCGGCTGGCTCTGGCCGAGCACCTGAGCGAGCTCGCCGACCGAAAGCTCCATCGCCCGAAGCAGAGCGAGGATGCGCAGCCGGGTCGGATCGCCCAGCGATCGGAAGATTTCGGCGGCGGCGGGGGCGGTCGGGAACATGGGAATAAGGATATAAAGATATCTTTATATGCGGGTCAAGCAGCATCGAAGGCCGAGCACCGTCATTGCGAGGAGCGAAGCGACGAAGCAATCCAGTCAGCCTCCCACGCTGCACTGGATTGCTTCACTTCGCTCGCAATG
>DASVTA010000220.1:0-2055 GCA_036387815.1 Allosphingosinicella sp. | reverse complement strand
GCGGTGCGCGGGCGATCGGCCGCTTGTCCTGCATGATGGTGACATGCGGGTGCGGCTTCAGCCGCCCGTCGGCGACGGCCTGCCGGTACTTGTCCATCTCCGATATGGCGAAGGTGACCCTGTTGTTCTCCTCGTCGTCCTGGCTGAAAGTAGAGTGGATATCGAGCTGCCGGAGAAGCTTGCCGAAGCTGTCCTGCAGGGCTCGAAGCTGCACTCGGGTCAGCCCGGCCGACTTGGGCCAGTAGCGCGGGTCGTTCGTGTAGCGGGCGAGGTGGGCCGCCGCGTCGCCCGTGAACAGCACCACCGCATGGGGTTCGTTGTCGTTCTTGAACAGAAAGCCGGCGAAGGCGGGGTCGGCCTGCATTCGCCGGATGAGCGGCCTGGCTTCGTCATGGAAGGCGAGGATCCGCGGATTGGGGTGCCCCCGGTAGCGGGCGGCCCGCGCAAGCCGCTGCATATGCCCCTCCCACTGCGCCGTTCCCGGCCGCGGCGGGGCAGGGCGGGCACGCGCGCCGTCCGTCACCGAGGCATCGAGGATCCGGAGCTGGACCGGTAGTCCGAGCAATCGCTCGAGCCCGGGCTCGGCCGACCGCACCCGCACCGCCTCCTCGCCGGCGGCATGGACGTCGAGCATGACCTCGCCAGTGCGTTCGTCGACTCCGGTGCCCATCAGCCCGGGAAGCCGCGCGCCGATGGCCGGCATGTTGGCCGCGACCGTCTCCAGGGTCTCGGCGAGGGTCGCGGGCGCGCCGGCGAGGAACTGGATGCGCATCCGATCGCCGCCCGCGCCGATCCAGCGGTCGGCGACGGGCCGACCGCCCTCGAGCCTCACGACGAGGCGGTAATCGCCTTCGCTTTCGCGATAGATCCCGGCGAGCCGCTCGGCGAATTCGGCGCGCAGCTTCGACACGTATGGCGCGGACACCTCCTGCAGCCGAAGGCGCCTTGCCGCCTCGGCGGTGCCGATGCGCGCGCCGCGCGCCGCTTCCGGCGCGTCCGGGCTGAGCGCGGCTCCGCGCGGCTGGACAGGGTCGATTCGGCGAGGGTCATCCGCCGGGGCGGCGGCGGCGAGGAGGCCGGCCAGGACGGGCCCGATCGGTCGGCTCGGAAAGGGAAAGGGCTTCATGGCCGAATCGTAGCCGCCTTGGCCTTGACCCAGGCTGACCGCCCGGGCCCGGAGGCTCGCGCAAACTTGGGCCGCGGCTGAGTCCTTTCGGCCACACCACATCATGTTGAGTCCCGCCGGCCCCGCCGGACTCCATTAGTTGAGAAGCCTCGTTTCGTTCCCGGCACGTTAACCGCTTTCTCAAGGGTCGCCGCTAACGCGTTGTTGTTGACCGGCGAGTCCGGCTGACTCAGGCTGGTCCGTCTTGGGAACCGGGGGCGGTATCGAATGACTGCACATGTGCGTTTGGGTGTCGGCGAAAAGCGCGTTTCGACGCCGCCGCCGCCGCCCGATCTGCCGCTCAATCAGATCATCGAGGACGATTGCATCGCGGCCATGGCCCGCCTGCCCGCCGGCAGCGTCGACATGGTCTTCGCCGATCCGCCCTACAACCTTCAGCTCGGCGGCAATCTCTTCCGGCCGGAAGGCGGCCTCGTCGACGCGGTCGACGACGATTGGGACAAGTTCGCCACCTTCGCCGCCTATGACGAATTCACCCGCGCCTGGCTGAAGGAGGCGCGGCGGATCCTGAAGCCGAACGGCACCCTCTGGGTGATCGGCAGCTACCACAACATCTTCCGGGTCGGGTCGGCGCTGCAGGACGCGGGCTATTGGATCCTCAACGACATCATCTGGCGCAAGTCCAACCCGATGCCGAACTTCCGCGGCACCCGCTTCACCAACGCGCACGAGACTTTGATCTGGGCGAGCCGGAGCGAGGACAGCCGCTACACCTTCAACTACCGGGCCATGAAGGCGCTCAACGACGAGCTTCAGATGCGCTCGGACTGGCTGCTCCCGATCTGCACCGGCGGCGAGCGGGTGAAGAGCGACGGCGGCGCCAAGGCCCATCCGACGCAGAAGCCGGAGTCATTGCTCTACCGAGTGCT
>DASVTA010000219.1:0-3379 GCA_036387815.1 Allosphingosinicella sp. | reverse complement strand
CGGGACGCCGAAGCTCGCGAACGCGGCGCCCAGGCCGAAGCCGAAGCGACCCGCGTCGTCTCCGACGCCATTCAGGGCGGCAACACCCAGGCGATCAACTATTTCATCGCGCAAAAGTACGTGGAGGCGGTGAGCCAGTTCGCCACCTCGCCCAACGCCAAGACCATCCTCTTCCCGGTCGAGGCCACCGCCTTGATCGGAACCCTGGGCGGGATCGGCGAGCTCGCCAGGGACGCGCTGGCGGCGCCGGGCGCCGGGGCCGGCGGCGGGAGCGGCCATGCCGGCTCAGCCCCGGCGCGCCGGCCCGGACCGTTCGAGGGCGGAGGCGCAGGCCAGTGAACGGCTTCGACCTCGATCCCCACTGGATGTGGATGCTGGGCGCGATCGTCCTCGGCATCGCCGAGCTGATCGTCCCCGGAGTCTTCCTGATCTGGCTTGCGGCCGCGGCCGCCGCGACGGGCCTCCTCACCCTGGCCTTCGGGATCGGCCTGCCTTTCCAGTTCGCGCTCTTCGCCCTCATCTCCATCGCCGCCGTCTGGTCGGGCCGGCGCTGGTACCTCGCCAACCCGATGCCGAGCGCCGACCCCCTCCTCAACGACCGCGGCGCCCGCCTCACCGGCCGGACGGTGGTGGTCGCCGGAGCGATCGTCAACGGCGAGGGCCGGGTGAAGGTCGGCGACACCGTCTGGTCCTGCCGCGGCCCGGACTGCGCCGAAGGCTCGCGGGTCCGGATCACGGGGGCCGACGGGAGCTGCCTCAAGGTGGAGCCGGTGCGGGAAATAGAAGGGCCGGCGGGCTGATGCCTTCCCGCCTCCTGGCGATCCTGCTCCTGCTCGCCGTCCCGGCCGGCGCAGTCGCGGCCGATCCCGGCGCCGCAGCACCGCCGAACCGCGCCGAGAAAGCCCGGATCGAGGCGCTCATGCGCCGCGCCCTCGAGGCGGGGCGGGCCGAGCTGGAGAAGATGCGGGCCTCGAAGGCCGAAGTCGATCCGGACGACCGCTCCGATGCCGAGAAGCAGTTCGCCAGGCTGCTCCGGCGGGTCGAGGGCTGCGATTTGGCCCTGGCCGAGATCAGGCCGATGGCCCTCGTCATGGGACAGGGGATCGATCTCCTCATCCGCGATTCGATCGGCGACGGGGACCGGCGCTGCGCCGTCTTGCTCGCGCCGCTGATGCTCGAGCGTTCCGAAGACCCGATCTACACCCGCGCCGGGCATATCCGGCTCCGCTTCCAGGCCGGCGCGCTCCTCGACGCCTCCGGCAAGCCCGAAGGGCGCGCGATCATGCGCGAGGCCGAGGCGCAGCTTCGGGCCGCCGGCGCCACCGCGAGCCTGTGGGACGGGCGGACCAACGCGATCGCTTATTATTCGGATACTCCGGGTTTCAAACCCTATCTCGAATATCTCGCCGAGCGAATGGCCGCCGAGCCGCAAAAGCCGTTCGAGCCGACCCGCAACGGCCTGTTCACCCTGTTCGCCCGCCACGGCCGCTGCGACCTGGTGACTCGCGCCGCCGCGCCTTTCCCGGGCAATTGCAAGGAGGCGACGGAGTGGGCGAAGGCCCAGGACAATATGTCGCCGGAATCGGCCGAGGGTCTCAAGCACCTGGCTTCCGCCTTCGGCTATGAGGAGCTTCCGGTCGACGAGAAAGGCCTTGCCGCGGCGATCGAGGGCCCGGTGCGCTGGGGCCGGATGACCAAGCTCTTGATGTTCGTCGTCCGCTGCCAGCAGGCGCTGGAGAACCGGGCCCCGCCGCCGGCGGCGCAGTCAGTCCCGGACAGCCGCTAGTCCGTCCGCGGCGGCGCCGGCGTTTCCCGGAGCCGTTCGGGACGAAGCGTGCAGGCAGCACTCATTCCGATCCCCCGGATCGCTCCGAAGCGGCCGGAAAAAAGGACCGGACTCGCGGCCGTTGCAAGATTAAAAAAAATCGATCAGACTGCGGACCCTGTTCCTCAAGCGGAGGCGTCGGAGAATGCGCTCGATCACCCTTATAGCCATGCTCGCCGGAACCGCCCTCGCGACGGCCGCCGCCGCCGAGCCGGGAAGCCCCGGATCCCGATCGGCCGCGGAATCCTCCGAGAGGTCCGCCGACGAGAAGGTCATCTGCCGCTACGAGACGGTGACGGGGCAGCTTGCCGGGCGGGTCAAGAGATGCCTCACCGGCAAGCAGTGGCGCGCCAGGTCGAGGAACGCCCGGGCCGAGGGGGAAAAAATGACGAACAGGGGATTCAGCTGCGGCGACGACCATTGCCAATGAGGGCGCAGGGCCGCGAAGCACGACGCCCCGGATCGCACCCGTAATCTCAAGCGGAGGAAGTCACTGATGCGCTCGACCCCCTTGATAGGCATTCTTGCGGCAACCGCCCTGGCGACCTCCGCCGCCGCCGAGCCGGGAAGCCCCGGAACCCGATCGGCCGCGGAATCGTCGGCGAAGTCCGACGATGACAAGGTCATCTGCCGGTACGAAGCGGTGACGGGACAGCTCGCCGGCCGGGTCAAGAGATGCCTGACCGGTAAGCAGTGGCGCGCGCGGTCGAGGAACGCGCGCGCCGATGGCGAGAAGATGCTGGGCAAGGGCTTCACCTGCGGCAACGAGACCCGGGCCTGCGACTGAGCGGTCCGTTCCCGCCCGGCCGGAGTGCGGTCCCCGCCCCGGCACGACGGCGGCAGCCGCTGCGGAGGAAGGCGATCGGGCTTTACCTGGGTTAAATACTACATGGCGTTTGTCATCGCCCTGTCGCATTCGGGGGAAAGCGGCGTTCGCGGCGGGAGACATTTTTTGGCGCTCTACAAATATCCGAACTATCTGACGCTGAGCAAAAGCACGTCGTTCGACCAGGTGCTCCCGGCCGGGCTGCACATCCCGAGCGGCGGCATCTACCGCTGCGTCGGCTGCGGCAACGAGATCGCGCAGGAGGCGAACAGCGTGCTCCCGGACCGCCAGCACCATTCGCACACGCCGCTCCAGGGGGAGGTGCGGTGGCAGCTGGTGGTGGCGGCGCAGTCGGCTCTGCCGGCGCCTTATCTGCACGGGGCTTGAGGCGGCGGCGGGGTCCCGGACCCGGCAACGAGTGCGGCAATGACCGTCACTGTTTACCTTCCCGCCCGATCGCCCCTCCACCACCCGGCTGCGCCGGGCGGTCCCCCTCCCCGAGGCGAGCTCGGGGAGGAATGAGGCCCGCGCGCGCGAATTCCTCCCCGAGCTTGCTCGGGGAGGGGGACCGCGCGAAGCGCGGTGGAGGGGAAGAGCGCGGAGCCGATAAGCCGGTCGGCAATGTCCGCCACGGCCCCGCGGGCAGGTCTTCGCGGACCGCGCGCGGACGGCCGCCCGATCGCCCCTCCACCACCCGGCTGCGCCGGGCGGTCCCCCTCCCCGAGGCG
>DASVTA010000218.1:0-2215 GCA_036387815.1 Allosphingosinicella sp. | reverse complement strand
TGGATGCCCTGGACGACGATCGGGGCGAGCCCGGCGCGCGCGCCGTAGATGGCGGCGGAAAGGCCGGCCGGGCCGGAGCCGAGGATCAGCATTCGGGTGGAATGGGTTGCGGGCATTGGGGCGAGATATGGCCGGGGCGGGACGGGTGCAACCCATTTGCCGCCCGGCGGGGGCCTTGATAGAGAGCCCGCCAGCGCCAGGAGGTTAAAGATGCCCCACGACAACCCGCTCGGCCTCGACGGCTTCGAGTTCGTCGAGTTCACCAGCCCCGATCCCGAGGCGCTGGGCGACCTCTTCGTCCGGCTGGGCTTCGCCCATCGCGGCGATCACAAGACCAAGAAGGTGCGCCGCTACGCTCAAGGGGACATCAACTTCCTCCTGAACATGGAGGGTTCGGGCCATGCGGAGGATTTCCGGGGCGCGCACGGGCCGTCGGCCAGCGCGATGGCCTTCCGGGTGGCGGATTCGGAGCGGGCGCTGGCGCTCGCCGTGGAGCGGGGAGCGACTCCGGTCGAGGGCGATTACGGCCTGCCCGCGATCGAAGGGATAGGCGGCTCTTACCTGTACCTGGTGGACCGTTATGGGGCCGACACCATCTACGACCGCGACTTCACGCCTGCCGAGGGAGCCGAAGCGGCCGCTCAGGCGGGGCTGCACACGCTCGACCACCTCACCCACAATGTCCACCGCGGCCGGATGGATCATTGGGCGCAATTCTATGAACGCATCTTCAACTTCAGGCAGATCCGCTATTTCGACATCGAGGGACAGCAGACCGCCCTCCTCTCCCGCGCCATGACCGCGCCGGACGACAAGATCCGGATCCCGCTCAACGAAAGCCAGGACGAGTTCAGCCAGATCGAGGAATTCCTGAGGGAGTATAAGGGCGAAGGAATCCAGCATCTCGCCCTGGCCACCGACGATATCTTCGCGACCGTCGATGCGCTGCGCGCCAACGGCATCCGCTTCCAGGACAGCCCGGAGACCTATTACGACATGATCGACCGGCGAGTGCCCGGCCACGGCCACTCGATCGCCGAGATGCGAAAGCGCCGGATCCTGATCGACGGCTCGCCTGAGACGGGCGAGGGCCTGCTGCTCCAGATCTTCACCGAAAACATGATCGGTCCGATCTTCTTCGAGATCATCCAGCGCAAGGGCAATGAAGGCTTTGGCGAAGGCAATTTCAAAGCCCTGTTCGAATCGATCGAGCTCGACCAGATCCGCCGCGGAGTGATCCCCGCCCCGAGCGAGCACGCCTAAGACCGGATCGGCGCCGCTTCCGGCGGAAGTCCCGGTCCAGCCGCACCCGCCGGGCCGGGCCTTGGCCTCGCTGCGGACTAATCGCCCAGAAGCCGTTGAAGCTTCAGGGCGTCCTGAGTTGCCGCCCCCGAGGCCGTGTTGTCGAAAATGCACCAGCTTGGACCCTGCCTCTGGGCAAGGCGCGCGGCATGGCTTTCCAGCCGCCCGTCGTCATAGCTCGACCGGTACATGACGGGCGAGCCGTGCAGGCGGTAATAAGTCAGGCTCGGCCACCCGCCGGGGTCGGCGGCCGCGGGAACGCGTGCCGGATCGGCCGCCACCCGGGCGATCCTGCGCTCCGTCAGCAGCGAGTCCGCCTCGGGCTCGAACCAGGTCGGGTGACGGGGCTCGCAGACGACGTGCCGGTCCCAGCGCGAGCCAAGGCCGGCGAAGAAGGCTTCAGCCGTTGCCGGATCGAAGGCGAGGCTGGGGGGCAGCTGGACGAGCAGGATCTCGAGCCGATCGCCAAGCTCCTCCATTTCGGACAAAACCGCTTCGAGCGGCTCGCGGAAATCCGCGAGCCGCCGCTTGTGCGTGATTTCCTTCGGGAGCTTGGCGGAGAAACGGAAGGTTTCGGGCACCGACGCCGCCCACCGCCGCCAGGTGTCCGGACGATGCGAGCGATGGAAGGAGGAATTGATTTCCGCGCAGCCGAAGCGTGCCGAATAGCGCTCGAGGCTGCTGCCTTCGGCGGGGAAAGCCTGGGCCGCGTTGGTCGGGATCGTCCAGCCGGCGGTGCCGATTCGGCTGGTGGGAGCGTGCATCGCCATCCGGCGCGAACGCGCGGCGCCTAGTCGGGCTCCTCCGCCCGATAGCCTTGGCGGCCGGAATGGACGGTGCGGCCGCCCTGCCCGAGCGAGAAGTGGCGGCTGAGATCGTCCACCAGGCGAAGAAGCGCCTCCTGCAGATCCGG
>DASVTA010000217.1:0-2609 GCA_036387815.1 Allosphingosinicella sp. | reverse complement strand
GGGCCCCAGGCGAGGCCGTGGCAGTCGATTATCTCGAGGCCGCAGTCGCGGAGCAGGGCGCACAGCTCCTCCGGGGCGAGGAACTTGTCCCAATCGTGGGTGCCGCGCGGAATCCGGCCGGTGCCTTCGCCGATCAGGATCAGCATCAGCCTCGACATGGCGGTCCGGTTGGGGGTCGAGAGGATGAGCAGGCCGTCGTCCGACAGGGCGTCGGCAAGGCCCTGGACGAAGGTCCGGGTCTCGGCGACATGCTCGACCACCTCGAGCGAGGTGACGAGGTCGAACCGCCCTTCGAGCGCCTCGACTCCGCCGACGCGATAGTCGATCTCCAGCCCCTGGCCGAGCGCATGCTCGCGCGCCGCGGCGACATTCTCGGGCGCCGGGTCCACTCCGGTCACTTGCGCTCCCAGCCGGGCGAGTGGCTCGGCGAGCAGCCCCGCCCCGCAGCCGACGTCCGCCGCCCGCCGCCCCTGGAGCGGCCGCAGATCGCATTCGTCGAAGCCCCAATGCTGGTCGATCCGGTCGCGAATGTAGGCGAGCCTCACCGGATTGAGCTGGTGGAGCATGGCCGACGAGCCCTTGGGGTCCCACCAGTCGGCGGCCATGGCGCCGAAATGGGCGGCTTCCCTCGGGTCGATAGTGTTGCTCATCGGTCCAGTCCCGTCATCCCGGCGAAAGCCGGGACCTCCATGCACATAACGCGGCGAGGCGGGAAGAGGCCCCGGCTTTCGCCGGGGTGACGGGCGGGCGCACGGCAAGCGCATTGCACCGCCGCCACCGCCAACCTATCAGCCCCCGATGGCCCGCATCGTGATGAAGTTCGGCGGCACCTCGATGGCGGGCATCGAGCGGATCCGGCATGTCGCCCAGCGGGTGAAGAACGAGGCGGAGGCGGGCAACCAGGTCGCCGTGGTGGTCTCGGCCATGGCCGGTGAGACGGACCGGCTGATCCAGTTCTGCCGCGAGGCCTCCACGCTCTACGATCCGCGCGAATATGACGTGGTGGTCGCGAGCGGGGAGCAGGTGACGAGCGGGCTGCTCGCGATCACGCTCCAGGGCATGGGGCTGAAGGCGCGCTCCTACATGGGCTGGCAGCTTCCGATCCGGGCCTCGGGCCATGCCTCCGCGCTCATCGACGACATCGACTCCGAAGTGCTCGAGCGGGTGTTCGCGGAAGGCGGGATCGCCGTCATCCCCGGCTTCCAGGGCGTCGCCGCCGACGGCAGCCTGGCGACTCTGGGACGCGGCGGATCCGACACTTCGGCGGTGGCCCTGGCGGCGGCGGTGAACGCCGACCGCTGCGACATCTATACCGATGTGGAGGGCGTCTACACCACCGACCCGAGGATCGTGCCGAGGGCGCGCAAGCTTCCCATCGCCACCTATGAGGAGATGCTGGAGCTCGCCTCGGTCGGCGCCAAGGTGCTCCAGACGCGGTCGGTCGGGCTCGCCATGCGCCACGGAATTCCGGTCAAGGTCCTCTCCTCCTTCGCCGACCGGCCCGGGACCCTGATCGTGCGCGAGGACCAAATCGAGGAATATGGAATGGAACGCCAGCTCATCACCGGAATCGCCCACGACAAGAACGAGGCGAGGGTGATCCTCACCGGATTGCCCGATTCCCCCGGAGTCGCGGCGTCGGTCTTCTCGCCGCTCGCCGAGGCCAACGTCAATTACGACCTGATCGTGAGGAGCGTCCCCAGGGCCGGCCAATCCACCGACCTCACCTTCACCGTCCCGCGCGCCTCGCTCGCGCTTGCCGCTGACCTCATCGAGAAGCGCAAGGCGGAGATCGGCTTCGACGAGCTTCTGACCGACAGCCAGGTCACCAAGCTGAGCATCGTCGGGGTGGGCCTGAGGAGCAACCCCCAGATCGCGGCGCGGATGTTCGCGACGCTCGCGGAGCGCAGGATCGACATCCTCGCCATCACCACCAGCGAGATAAAGGTCTCGGTGCTGATCCCGGAGGATTATACCGAGCTTGCGGTGAGGGTGCTTCACACGGCCTTCGGGCTGGACGACAATGGAGAGGGTGAATGAACTATCCCGTTATCCCGGCGAAAGCCGGGACCTCAGGACAAGAAGTCTCGGCGGGTCTCCCCGAGGTCCCGGCTTTCGCCGGGATGACGGCATGAGCGGCACCATTGGCCACGACCGTCTCGCCCGCCTGATGAAGCGCGGGACCGATTTCCTCGGCTGCGAGGTCGCGATCCTCGGCGGGGCGATGAGCTGGATCTCGGAGCGCAGCCTCGTCTCGGCGCTGTCCAACGCCGGAGCCTTCGGAGTGATCGCCTGCGGAGCGATGACTCCGGAGCTTCTCGACATGGAGATCGCCGAGACGAGGAAGCGGACCGAGCGGCCGTTCGGGGTGAACCTCATCACCATGCACCCGATGCTTTCCGAGCTGATCGAGGTCTGCAAGCGCCACGAGGTCAGCCACGTCGTCTTCGCCGGCGGCCTGCCGCCGGGCGGAGCGATCGAGCGGGTCAAGGAGGGCGGCGCCAGGCTGATCTGCTTCGCCCCCGCCCTGTCGCTGGCCAAGAAGCTGGTCCGCTCGGGAGTCGACGCGCTGGTCATCGAAGGGATGGAGGCCGGCGGCCATATCGGGC
>DASVTA010000216.1:0-7263 GCA_036387815.1 Allosphingosinicella sp. | reverse complement strand
TCGGACTCGCCGCCCTCGTCGAGGCGCTGGCGGGCGGGAAAAGCTGATGTTTCTTTGGATTGCCGAACAGCTTGGCTTCCCGGGGGGATTGAACCTCTTCCGCTACATCACGTTCCGCGCGGGCGCGGCAACGGCGACGGCCCTGATGATCGGACTCATCATCGGCCCCAAGTTCATCGGCTGGCTCCGGGTGCGTCAGGGGCACGGCCAGCCGATCCGGATCGACGGGCCGCAATCGCACCTCGCAAAGCGCGGGACGCCGACGATGGGCGGGCTGATGATCCTCACCTCGCTGACCGTCTCGATGTTGCTGTGGATGGACTTCAGGAACACGTTCCTGTGGGCCTGCCTGTTCATCACCGTCGGCTTCGGGCTGATCGGATTCCTCGACGACTACGACAAGGTGACGAAGCGGCACCATGCCGGCATTTCCGGACGGACCCGGCTGCTCGCCGAATTCGTCGTCGCTGGTATCGGCTGCACCATCATCACCTGGGGCGCCGGGACCGAGCTCTACATTCCCTTCTACAACGGGCCGGTGGTCGATCTCGGCTTCTTCTATCCCTTCTTTGGAGCCTTCGTCGTAGTGGCGTTCGGAAATGCGGTGAACCTCACCGACGGGCTGGACGGGCTCGCCACCATGCCGGTGATCATCGCAAGCCTCGCCTTCCTCGTCATCTCCTACGTCGTCGGAAACGCCGTCTTCTCGGCCTATCTCGGGCTCCCGTTCGTCGCGGGCGCGGGCAATTTGCCCATCCTGTGCTCGGCGATCGTCGGTGCGGGCCTCGCCTTCCTCTGGTTCAACGCTCCGCCGGCGGCGGTCTTCATGGGCGATACGGGCAGCCTCGCTCTGGGCGGCGCGCTTGGCGCGATCGCGGTGGCCACCCAGCACGAGATCGTCCTCGGGATCATCGGCGGCCTGTTCGTGGTCGAGGCGATGAGCGTCATCATCCAGGTGTTCTTCTACAAGCGGACCGGCAAGCGGGTGTTCAAGATGGCGCCGATCCATCATCATTTCGAGCAGATCGGCTGGTCCGAAGCGACCATCGTCATCCGCTTCTGGATCATCGCCTTCGTACTGGCCCTCGCCGGCCTGTCGACCCTCAAGCTGAGATGATGGGAGCCGCGCACGTCATCCGGGCGAAAGCCCGGACCCCGGGCCGGAAGCTCTCGGCGGGTCTCAATGAGGCCCCGGCTTCCGCCGGGGTGACGCAATGATCGCGAGCTCCGTCTTCGCCGGGCGCAAATACGCCGTCTACGGGCTCGCCCGCTCGGGCATGGCCACCGTGGAGGCGCTGCTTGCCAGCGGCGCCGAAGTGATGGCCTGGGACCAGAACGAGGAGACTCGCGAGACGCTCAAGGACAAGATCCGTCTGGCGGATCCGCTGACCACCTCCCTCTACGGCTATGACGGGCTCGTCGTCTCGCCCGGGGTTCCGCTGAACCGCCACCCGATCGCCGCCAGGGCCCGGGAGGCGTCGGTGCCGCTGATCGGCGATATCGAATTGTTCGCCCAGGCGCGGGCGGGCCTGCCGCCGCACCAGGTGGTCGGGATCACGGGGACCAACGGCAAGTCGACGACGACGGCGCTCATCCATCACATCGTGGCCACCGCCGGACGGCCCGCGACCATGGCCGGCAACATCGGCTTCCCGATCCTGGGCCAGGAGCCGCTGCCGGAAGGGGGAGTCTACGTCCTCGAGCTTTCCTCCTACCAGATCGACCTCACCCAAAGCCTCGATTGCGAGGTGACGGTGCTGCTCAACATCACCCCGGACCATCTTGACCGCTACGACGGAGTGGACGATTACGCGGCGTCCAAGGCGCGGCTGTTCGCGATGCAGTCGCCGGATCATGTCGCCGTCATCGCCGCCGAGGACGATTACACCCGGGCCATCGCCGGCCAGGTCGCCGGACGCAAGCTGCTCGTCTCCTCCGGGCAGGTCAAAGGCCAGTCGCTCTGGCCGGCGCTGCAAGGGCCGCACAACGCCCAGAATATCGCCGCGGCCGTGGCTGCGGCGAAGGCGCTCGGGATCGCCGAGGAAGCGATCGCCCGCGGCCTCGCCTCCTATCCCGGCCTTCCGCACAGGATGGAGCGGGTCGCCGAGAAGAACGGCGTGCTGTTCGTCAACGACAGCAAGGCGACGAACCCGACTTCGGCGGCGCCGGCTCTGGCGGCCTATCCGGCGGTTCACTGGATCCTGGGCGGCCTGCCCAAATCCGACGACCTCGACGCCTGCGAGCCCTTTCTGGACCATGTGCGCGCCGCCTATACGATCGGCGAGGCTGGTCCGATGTTCGCGAGGCTGCTTCGCCCCAGGGTTCCGGTCAGCGAATGCGAGATGCTTTTCGAGGCGGTCAGGGAGGCGGCGGAAGCGGCCGGCCCAGGCGAGGTGGTGCTGCTTTCGCCCGCCTGCGCCTCGTTCGACCAGTTCCGGGATTACGAGGCGCGGGGTGATGCGTTTCGGGCGGCAGTGGAGGCGTTGTGATGGGCGTAATGGCTGATCTCAAGAGCAGGAGCTCGAACCGGCTGGGCCGGTCCGATCGAAGCGCCGCGGGACGCTGGTTCTGGGAGATCGACCGGGTTCTCCTCTTCTTCGTCGCGGTGCTGATCGCGATCGGGCTCATCGCCGTCGCCGCCGCGTCGCCGGCGGCGGGGCAGCGCCTGTCGGGGGGCGGAGTGAGCTACACGCCGCTTCATTATTTCTATCGGCAGCTGGTCTGGATCATCGTCGCCCTGCCGGTGATGATCGGAGTTTCAATGCTTCCAAGGACCAAGGCCAAGCGCTGGTGCCTCATCGGAACGCTCTTCTTCACCGGCCTGCTGTTCCTCGTTCCGATCTTCGGGGTGGAGGTGAACGGGGCGCGGCGCTGGCTCGGAGTGGGCTTCGCGCAGTTCCAGCCTTCCGAATTCCTCAAGCCGCTCTACATCGTCTCCATCGCCTGGCTGCTTTCGCTCAAGGAACAGGATTCGAGCCTGCCGGTGGTTCCGCTCTCCGGAATCTGCACCGGGCTCATCGCCCTGCTGCTCATGCAGCAGCCCAATTTCGGCGAGACGATCATCTTCGCTTCGGCCTGGGTGATGCTTCTGACCCTCTCGGGCGCTTCGCTTCGGACCCTGGGGCTGCTCGGGCTGGCGGGCCTGGCCGGCATCGTCCTCGCCTATTTCTTCTATCCGGTCGCTACGACGCGGATCGACGCCTTCCTCTTCGCGGGGGCCGAGCACGACACCTACCAGACCGAATCGGCGCTTCGAACGCTCACCGCGGGCGGGCTGTTCGGCGCCGGGCCGGGCGCGGGATCGCGCAAGTTCCAGCTGCCGGAGCCGCATACCGACTATATCTTCTCGGTGATCGGCGAGGAGTTCGGCATCATCGCCTGCCTCGCCATCGCGATCATCTACCTGGTGATCGTCGCCCGGGTGCTGATCCGGCTGCTCCACGAGGAGGACAAGTTCATCGTCCTCGCCGCGGCCGGCCTCGTCTGCCAGTTCGGGCTCCAGGCGCTGATCAACATGGCCGTCAACGTCCAGATCGCGCCTTCCAAGGGCATGACCCTGCCCTTCATCAGCTATGGCGGATCGTCGATGGTGGCCCTGTCGATCGGGATGGGGCTGCTTCTCGCCTTCACCCGGAGAAATCCGTATCTGCACCGCTCGCCTTATGTAGTGAAATGGAGCGGGCGATGACGATAGCCGTCATCCCGGCGAAAGCGGGCACCTCAGGCCGGCAAGGCACCACGGGTCTCCCCGAGGCCCCGGCTTTCGCCGGGGTGACGGTTTCATGCTGAGCCGCCACTACGTCCTCGCCGCCGGCGGCACCGGCGGGCACATGATCCCGGCCCATGCCCTTGCCGAGGAGCTGATGCGGCGCGGCCATCGCGTGGCGCTGGTCACCGACGATCGCGGCGCCCGCATACCGGGCCTGTTCGAGGGGGTGCCGGTCCACATCCTTCCGGCGGGCCGGCTCGGCGGGGGACCAGTCGGGTGGATCAAGGCGATCGGCAAGATCTTCACCGGCCGGGCCATGGCATCGCGGCTCTACGAGACCTTCGAGCCGTCCGCGGTGATCGGCTTCGGCGGCTATCCGGCGCTGCCCGCCCTGATGGCCGCTCACCGCGACGGCATCCCGACCCTGATCCACGAGCAGAATGCGGTGCTCGGCCGGGTCAACCGGATCGTCTCGGGCCGGGTCGACGCGATCGCCACCGCCTATCCCAACGTCCAGCGGCTCGCCAGGAGCCGCGAAGGCAAGACCCATCTGGTCGGCAATCCCGTGCGCGACGAGGTGCTCGCGCTTCGCCACCAGCCCTATCCGGAGCTGACCGACGAAGGCGTGTTCCGGCTGCTCGTCACCGGCGGCAGCCAAGGGGCGACCATCCTCTCCCAAGTCGTCCCAGAAGGGCTCGGCCTGCTGCCCGAGCATTTCCGCCGGCGGCTGCAGGTGACCCAGCAATGCCGGGCCGAGGACATCGAGAACGTCCGCGCCCGCTACGCCGCCCTCGGCATCGCCGCCGAACTCGCCACCTACATCCCGGACATGCCCGACAAGATCGCCTGGACCCACCTCGTCGTCGCCCGGGCCGGCGCTTCGACCATCGCCGAGCTGACGGTGGCCGGGCGTCCGGCCATCCTCATCCCGCTGCCTTCCGCGACCGACGACCATCAAACGGCCAATGCCCGCGAGATGGCGAAGGCCGGGGGCGCACGGATGATCGCGCAGAAGAACTTCGCTCCGGTGGAGCTCGCCAAGCAGATGCAGAAGCTCGGGCTCGAGCCGGCGGCTCTGGCAAATGCGGCGGCCCGGGCGTGGGCGATCGGGCGGCCGAACGCCGCGAGCGACCTGGCCGACCTCGTCGAGTTGACCGGACGCGATCTCGGCGCGGATGCGCTTCCGGCCGAGGAGATGATCCTGACCCCCATTCCCAACGGGGCCTATGCCTGATGGCGGGCCGGGGGATGAAAGGCGTCGCCAAGGATATCGGCACCATCCATTTCGTCGGGATCGGCGGGATCGGCATGTCGGGAATCGCCGAGGTGATGCACATCCTCGGCTACAAGGTTCAGGGGTCCGACGTCGCCGAAGGCTATGTCGTGGAGGGGCTGCGCAAGGCGGGGATACCGGTCAAGGTCGGCCACCACCCGGACAACCTGGGCGATGCGGCCGTGGTGGTGATCTCGACCGCCATCAAGAAGGACAATCCCGAGCTGGTCTGCGCCTATGAGCGGCGGATTCCGGTGGTCCGGCGGGCGGAGATGCTCGCCGAGCTGATGAGGCTCAAGTCGACGGTGGCGGTGGCGGGCACCCACGGGAAGACGACGACGACCTCGATGATCGCGGCGATGCTCGACGCGGGCGGGATCGACCCCACCGTCATAAACGGCGGAATCATCAACGCCTACGGCTCCAACGCCCGGCTCGGGTCGTCGGACTGGATGGTGGTCGAGGCCGACGAGAGCGACGGCAGCTTCCTCCGCCTCGACGGCACCCTGGCCGTCGTCACCAATATCGATCCCGAGCATCTCGACCATTACGGCTCCTTCGAGAAGGTGAAGGACGCCTTCGTCGAATTCGTCGAGAACGTGCCCTTCTACGGCGCCGCCCTGCTCTGCGTCGATCATCCCGAGGTGCAGACGATCATCCCGCGCCTGCGCGACCGGCGGGTGGTGACCTACGGCTTCGCCGCGCTGGCGGACGTGCGAGGCGATAATGTCCGGCCCTTCGCGGGCGGCAACCGGTTCGACGTGTCGCTGCGCGACCGGTTGGGGAACGTCACCCTCATCTCCGACATGGAGCTGCCCATGCCGGGGCGCCACAACGTCCAGAACGCGCTCGCCGCGATCGGAGTCGCCGCCGAGCTTGGGATCCCGAACGAGACGATCGCCAGGGGCTTCGAGAAGTTCGGCGGCGTGAAGCGGCGCTTCACCAAGGTCGGGGAGATCGAGGGCGCGACGATCATCGACGATTACGGCCATCATCCGACCGAGATACGGGCCGTCCTTTCGGCCGCTCGCGAGGGCGCCCAGGGGCGGGTGATCGCGGTCGTCCAACCCCATCGTTATACCCGGCTGCGCGATCTGATGGAGGAGTTCCAGGGCGCCTTCAACGATGCCGACATCGTCTACGTGGCGCCCGTCTATGCCGCCGGGGAAGACCCGATCGACGGGGTGGATTCGGAGGCGCTGGCCGAAGGCCTGAAGCAGCGCGGGCACCGCGCGGTCAAGGCGGTCGCCGACGTGGAGGAGCTTTGCCTGAGCCTTCGCGATCTCGCCGCGGGCGGCGACATGGTGATCTGCCTCGGCGCCGGCGACATCACCAAATGGGCGGCCGGCCTCGCCGACGGAATCGCCTGCGCGAGGCGCGAAAAATGAGCGGCCTTCGCGAAAGGGGACAGTCACTCGCCTCAACGACTGGCGAGCTTCGGGAAAAGCGTGCGGGGCGAGTGACTGTCCCCAGCCTGCGCGGATCGGCGGAGCCGGGCGGATCTCTCGCCGACTTCATCTGGTTCAGGACGGGCGGTCCGGCCGAATGGCTGGTCCGGCCGGACGACGTCGAAGACCTCGCCCACTTCCTCCGCGAGCTCGATCCGGCGGTGCCGGTCATGTCCGTGGGCGTCGGCTCCAACCTGATCGTCCGCGACGGCGGCGTGCCGGGGGTGGTGGTGCGGCTGCCCAAGGGGATGAGCCGCGTCAATGTGGAACCCGGCAACCGCGTCCGCGCCGGAGGCGGCGCGATGGGCATCACCGTCGCATCGAAAGGCCGGGACTCCGGCATCGCAGGTCTCGAGTTCCTGCGCGGGATCCCGGGAACCGCGGGAGGGGCGGTGCGGATGAACGCGGGCGCCTACGGGCGCGAGGTCGCGGATATCCTGATCGAGGCGACGCTCGTGCTTCGCAACGGGCGGGTGGAAACCTGGCCGGCCGAGCGGTTCGGCTACACCTACCGGCACAGCGCGCTGCCGGAGGGGGCGGTCGTCGTCGAAGCCCTGTTCCAGGGCGAACCCGGCGAGCGCGCGGCGATCGGCGCCGAGATGGACCGGATCGCCGCCGAGCGCGAGGCCAGCCAGCCGCTCAGGAGCCGCACCGGCGGCTCGACCTTCAAGAATCCGCCGGGCACGAAGGCTTGGAAGCTGATCGACGAGGCGGGCTGCCGCGGCCTCATGATCGGCGATGCCCAAGTCTCTGAAAAGCATTGCAACTTCCTGCTCAACTTAGGCAAGGCGAGCAGCTCGGACATCGAGGCGCTCGGCGAGGAAGTGCGGCGC
>DASVTA010000215.1:0-1890 GCA_036387815.1 Allosphingosinicella sp. | reverse complement strand
GATGGGCATGTACAATCTCGACGATTCGATCCGCGACTTCGCCCGCGCCTGCTTCAATTTCGGCCTGGGCCGCGGCTGGCCGGTCTACCTCTCCACCAAGAACACCATCCTCAAGGCCTATGACGGCCGCTTCAAGGACATTTTCGAGGAGATTTTCGAGAGCGAGTTCAAGCCGCAATTCGACGCTGCCGGCACAGAATATCAGCACCGCCTGATCGACGACCTCGTCGCCTCCGCCCTCAAGTGGAGCGGCAAGTTCGTCTGGGCCTGCAAGAATTACGACGGGGACGTTCAGTCGGACATGGTCGCCCAGGGCTTCGGCTCATTGGGCCTGATGACCTCGATCCTGATGACTCCGGACGGCAAGACGGTGGAGGCGGAGGCCGCCCACGGCACCGTCACCCGCCACTTCCGCATGCATCAGCAGGGCAAGGCGACCTCGACCAACCCGCTCGCCTCGATCTTCGCCTGGACCGGCGGGCTCAAGTTCCGCGGCAAGTTCGATGACACGCCCGAAGTCACCCGCTTCGCCGAGACCCTCGAGCGGGTCTGCATCGAGACGGTCGAAGCGGGCCAGATGACCAAGGACCTCGCCATCCTGATCGGCCCGGAGCAGAGCTGGATGACCACCGAGCAATTCTTCGAAGCGATCCGCGCCAACCTCGAAAAGGCGATGGCGGCGGCGTGACCGTCATCCCGGCGAAAGCCGGGATCTCAGGACCAGAAGTCTCGGCGGGTCTCTCCGAGGTCCCGGCTTTCGCCGGGATGACGGGAGCCGCCGGCGAACGCACGGGCTTGCCTTGACCACGGTCGCCTGACCATCGAGCGATGCTGACATTGTTGGCTCAACCTGCATAAAGGCGGGATGCACGGCAATTTCCAGACTTCCGGCTTCAGCGACGCCCTGGTCATCCTCGGCGCCGCCGGGGTGGTCATCCCGGCCTTCGCGCGCTTCCGGATCAGCCCCGTCATCGGCTTCATCCTCGTCGGCCTCCTGGTCGGCCCCGCGGGTCTCGGCGCGATGGCGGGACAGATGCCCTGGCTTAACTACGTCACCATCTCCAACCCGGAGGCGGTGGAGCCCTTCGCCGAGTTCGGCATCGTCCTCCTCCTCTTTGCCATCGGCCTCGAGCTCTCCTTCCGGCGATTGTGGACGATGCGGCGGCTCGTCTTCGGGGTCGGCGCCGCCGAGCTGCTGGTCTGCGCCCTCCTCCTCGGGCTTGCCGTCAACATGCTCGGCCAGAGCGTCAGCGGCTCGGTGGCGCTCGGCCTGGCGCTGGCGCTTTCCTCGACCGCGCTCGTCCTGCCGCTGGTCGGCACCACCAGCCCGGTCGGCCGCTCGGCCCTGGCGATGCTCCTGTTCGAGGACCTCGCGATCGTCCCGATCATCTTCCTGCTCGGAGCGATGGCGCCGCTCGCGGACGCCAACGGCTTCGACGGGCTGATGCGGACGCTCCTGATCGGCGCGGCCGTGGTCGTCGCGATGCTCGTGCTCGGCCGGCTGCTCCTGCCCCGCCTCTTCGCCCAGGCGGCGCGCACCAAGAGCCCGGAGCTGTTCCTCGCCGCCAGCCTGCTGGTGGTCATCGTCGCCAGCCTCGCCACCACCGCCGCCGGCCTCTCGCCGCTGATGGGCGCACTCCTCGCCGGGATCCTCATCGCCGAGACCGACTACAGGAGCGAGGTCGAGGTGATCACCGCGCCGTTCCGCGGCCTCGCGCTCGGCATCTTCCTGATCACCGTGGGAATGAGCGTCGACCTGCGCCTCGTCGCCGCCAATTGGCAAGCCATCGTCGCGGCGGTGCTGGGAGTGGTCCTGCTCAAGGCGGCCGTGACCGGCCTCCTGCTTCGCCTCAACGGCGCCCGCAAGGCGGTGGCGGCCGAGGCCGGGCT
>DASVTA010000214.1:0-2607 GCA_036387815.1 Allosphingosinicella sp. | reverse complement strand
CTTCAACAACGTCTTCCTCAAGGTGCAGAAGATCGACGCCCACGCCCGCTCCTCGATGGCCGACGACCTCAAGGCCGGGCGGCCGACCGAGATCGACTATCTGAACGGGGAGGTGGTCAAGCTGGCGAAGAAGCTCGGCCGCCCGGCACCCGTCAACGAGGCGATCGTCTGGCTGATCCGCCAGGCCGAGATGGGGGTCGAAATGGTCTGGGACCCGGCGACGCTTCGAGCCCAGGTTCTCGAACGGCACAAGGCGGCACCGATCTTCGGCTACTGAGTTTGAACCCTCACCGGCGCCTTGCGACGAAGCCGGATCCGTCCCGACCCAACCGGAGTGCTTCATGCGCCTATTCGCCACCGCCTCGCTAATCGCCCTCGCTCTCTCCGGCTGCGCCGGGACGGCGGAACGGCCGGCTCCGCCGGCGCCCGCCGCCGCAGGCGGGGCCGCCGCCAGCCGGATTCCGACGCAGCTGCCGTCGAACGTGCGGCCGGTCCAATATACGATCCATGCGACTCCCGACGCCGCCAATCTGCGCTTCACCGGCCGGGCGGACATCGACATCCAGGTGCTGGAGGCGACCGACCGGATCACCCTCAACGCCGCCGACCTCGATTTCGGCAATGTCTCGCTGGGCGGCGGAAGCGAGGCCGCGCCGCTCGCCGTCAACCCGCGCGCCATCGACAAGGACGAGGAGAAGCAGACCGCGACTTTCCGCTTCGCCCGCGAGATCGCTCCCGGCCGGTACCGGCTGACGATCGACTATAGCGGCAAGATCTACACCCAGGCGGCCGGCCTGTTCGCGCTCGACTACGAGGCCGCGGGCGGCAAGAAGCGCGCCCTCTTCACCCAGTTCGAAGCGCCCGACGCCCGCCGCTTCTTCCCCGGCTGGGACGAGCCGCAGTTCCGCACCCCCTACAACCTCAACGTCACCGTGCCGGCCAACCAGGACGTGGTCGGCAACATGCCGCAGGCGGGGGTGCGGATGAATGCCGGGGGCACCAAGACCGTCTCTTTCCAGACCACCCCGGCCATGTCGAGCTACCTGCTCTTCCTCGCGGTCGGCGAGTTCGACCGGATCACCACCACCGCCGCGGGGACCGAGATAGGCGTGGTCACCAAGCGCGGCGACGGCGAGAAGGGCCGCTGGGCGCTCACCGGCTCCGCCCAGATCGTCCCCTGGTACAACGAATATTTCGGGACCCCCTACCCGCTTCCCAAGCTCGACAACGTCGCCGGCCCGGGAAGCAGCCAGTTCTTCGGGGCGATGGAGAATTGGGGCGCGATCTTCTCGTTCGAATCGATCCTGCTCGTCGACCCGGCGATCACCACCGAAGCGACGAAGCAGCGCATCTTCGAGGTCGCAGCCCATGAGATCGCGCACCAGTGGTTCGGCAACCTCGTCACCATGCGCTGGTGGGACGATCTCTGGCTGAACGAAGGCTTCGCCTCCTGGATGGCGACCAAGGCGACCACGGCGCTTCACTCAGAATGGGATCCCGAGCTCGGCACCGTCTCGGGCCGCGAAGCCGCGATCGGCCTCGACAGCGTCGCGAGCACCCACCCGGTCATCCAGCGCATCGACACGGTCGAGCAGATCAGCCAGGCCTTCGATTCGATCACCTACCAGAAGGGCGAGGCGGTGATCACGATGCTCGAGGATTATGTCGGCGAGGACGCCTGGCGCCGCGGAGTCCAGGATTATGTCCGCACCCACCGGCTCGGCAACACGCAGACGGACGACCTCTGGCGGGCGATCGAGCGCGCCGCGGGCAAGCCGGTGACCGCCATCGCCCACGATTTCACGCTTCAGCCCGGCGTTCCGCTGATCCGGGTCGAGAATGCGGCCTGCCGCGGCGGCAAGACCGCGGTGACCCTGCGCCAGGCGGAATTCACCCGCGACCGGCAAGGCCAGCCGCCCAAGGCCTGGCGGGTGCCGGTGATCGCCTCGACTCTCGGGGGAGGCGAGGTCCGGACCCTGGTGACGGGCGGGGCCGGAACGCTCAGCGTCCCCGGCTGCAGCCCTGTGGTCGTGAACAGCGGCCAGACGGGCTATTACCGCACCCTCTACGCTCCGGCCTTGCTCGACCGCCTCACGGCGGGCTTTTCGCGCCTGAAGCCGATCGACCAGATCGGGCTCCTCGCCGACAATTGGGGACTCGGCCTCGCCGGCTACCAGTCCGCCGCCGAAGCGCTCGACATGGTCGACGCCGTCCCGGCCGATGCCAATCCCCAGGTCTGGGCCCGCGCCGCCGCCATCCTCGGCAGCGTCCACAATTTGTACGAGGCCGACCCCGCCCGGCGGGCGATGGTCGAGCGCTATGCGTCGAGAAAGCTGTCGCCGGTGCTCGCCCGCATCGGCTGGGCGCCCAAGGCGGGCGAAGCGCCGACCGTGCCCGTGCTTCGAGCCGACCTTATCCGGACGCTCGGCGAGATGGGCGACGCGGCGGTCGTCGGCGAGGCCAACCGGCGTCTCGCCGCCGGCGACCCGCTCGCCACCGGCGGGCCGCTGAGGAGCACGATCCTCGCCGTCACCGCGAGGAACGTCGACCCGGCCGGCTGGGAGCGCCTCAGGACCCAGGCGCGGGCCGAGCGCAACCCGCTGGTCA
>DASVTA010000213.1:0-3720 GCA_036387815.1 Allosphingosinicella sp. | reverse complement strand
CAACGCGCGATCGACGAGGCAAAGGAGCGCGACCAATGAGCTACGACTTCCTGATCGAGATGGGCTGGAAATCGGCGGCGATCGCCGGCGGAGCGCTGCTTCTGGCGGCGATGCTGAGGTCGCGGGCGGCCGCCGACCGAGGCGCCGTGCTGAAGGTGGCGGTGGCGCTTCTGCTCGCGCTTCCGGCCATCGCCCTGTTCGCGCCGGCGCTCGAGATCGAGACGTCGGCGCCCGCGCCCGCCGCCGCCGCAGCGCCGCCGGTCGCCCTCCCGCCGGCCGAGATCGAGACGGCGCCGGCGCCGGCCGCCGGACCGGCGCTCGCCCCATCGGCGGCGGCCGGCGGGGATTGGAACGATCCCAGCCTGCTCTTCTTCCTCCTTTACCTGGGCGGAGTGGCGATGGTCGGCGGCCGCCTCCTGGCGGGCCTGTGGACCCTTCGGCGCTGGACCCGCGGCGCGCGCGAGGTTCAGTCCCCCGAATGGCGCTCGGCGCTCCAGCGGGCCGGCGGCGAGGCCCTCGGGATCCGGCTGCTCGCCTGCGACGAAGCGGGCTCGCCGCTGAGCTGGGGCCTTCGCAAGCCGGTGATCCTGCTCGATCACGATACTTTGCGGGCCCCCGGGGAAGCCGATGCGATCCTCGCCCATGAGGTGGCGCACGTCGCCCGGAGAGACTGGCCGTCGCTGATCCTGTCCCGGCTCGCGGTCGCGCTCTTCTGGTTCAATCCCCTGGTGTGGAGGCTCGACCGCGAAATTGCCCAGCAGGCGGAGGAGGCCGCCGACAGCGACGCCGCCGCGACGGTCGAGCCGGCGCGCTACGCCCAGACCCTGCTCGACTGGGCCCGGCTCAACGGCCGCTCCGCACTGCCCGCCAACGCGATCGCCGCCGGCGAGCCCGGCCTGTCGCGGCGGGTGAAGGCGATCCTCGACGGACGGGTGGCGCGCCGGTCCGGCTCCGCCTGGGCGGTGGCGGCCATGGTCGGCTGCGCCGCCTTCGCGGCCCCGGTGGCGGCGCTGGAGTTCGTTCCCGACGCTCCCGAGGCTCCCCAGGCTCCCGAGGCGCCCCTGGCTCCCGAGGCCCCGCCGGCGCCGCTGGTCCGGCTCGCCGCCGCGCCGCTTGCTCCGCCGGCTCCCGGCGCCGCTCCGGCCCCCTTGGCGCCACCGGCGCCGCTCAAGGGCACGATCGTGGGCCCTGCCGCGATGCCGGCGGGACTGCCCGTCGCGCTCGCCGCGATGCATCCCGGGCCCGGCGCCAGGCCGCCCCGCGCTCCCCGTCCGCCCCGGCCTCCGTTCGTGGACGGAGCGCTGATCGAGGCCGAGGTCGAGCGCGCGGTCGCCGGTGCGATGCGCTCGGTCGACATCGCGGCGGAGGCGAGCCGTGCCGCCGGCGAGGCCGCGGCCGCCGTGGTGGCGGGAATGAAGCACGGCGCGGCCGGAATGGAAGCGGGCGCCAAAAGCATGGAATCGGGCGCCGACCGGATGCGATCGGAAGCCGCAAGGCTCAAGGGCAGCAAGGCGTATCGCGAGGACGTCATCCGCCGCAACGCCGCCCGCGGCGAGCACGTCACGCACGCGGACCTGCTCAAGGCTGCCGACGAAATGGCGAAGGGCGCCGAGGAAATGCGCGAAGGCGCCCGCGAGATGCGGGAAGCCGCCAAGGACATGCGGGAGGAACGGCGCGACTGACCTTGCCTCCCCATGCGCAGCATGGGGAGGGGGACCACCCGAAGGGTGGTGGAGGGGTGGCCGGCACCGACGCTGACGGTTCGCGAGTGAACCTCCCGACCCGGTTCCGGGTCACCCCTCCACCAGCTTCGCTGGTCCTGCCTCCCCATCGCGTTGCGATGGGGAGGCAGGATCGCTAGCGTGAGGCGATGTCCCGCCGCGTCCTCGCCCTCCTCCTCCTCGCTTTCTCCAGCGCCGGCCCGGCCCGCGCCGCCCCCGCTTACGACACGATCCTGCGCGGCGGCACGATCTACGACGGCGGGGGTGGAGCGCCTTACAAGGGCGACGTCGCCATCAAGGGCGGCCGGATCGCCGCCGTCTCACCGCGGATCCCGGGGCGGGCCAAGACGGAGGTCGACGCCCGCGGCCTCGCCGTTGCGCCGGGCTTCATCAACATGCTGAGCTGGGCCGCCGAGCCGCTGATCCGCGACGGCAAGGCTCAAAGCGACATCCGACAGGGCGTGACCCTGGAGGTGATGGGGGAGGGCTGGTCGATGGGCCCCTTCAGCCCCGCCCAGAAAGCGGAAGCGGAGGCCGAGCAGACGGTTACCCGCTATCCGGTCAGCTGGACGACGCTCGGCGAGTTCCTCAGCTTCCTCGAGAAGAAGGGCGTGAGCGTCAACGTCGCCTCCATGGTGGGCGCGTCGACCGTCCGGGTCCACGAGCTCGGCCGCAACGACGTCGATCCCGCGCCGGACCAGCTGCAGCGCATGCGGGCGCTGGTGCGCCAGGCGATGGACGAAGGCGCGATGGGAGTGGGCTCCTCGCTCATCTACGTCCCCGCGGTCTATGCCGAGACCGACGAGCTGGTCGCCCTCGCGAGCGAGGCGGGCCGCTGCGGCGGCCTGTATGTCAGCCATATGCGAAGCGAGAGCAGCGGCCTTCTGCAGGCGATCGACGAGCTGGTCGAGATCAGCCGCCGTTCGGGCGCCCGCGCCGAGATATACCACCTCAAGGCGGCCGGACGCTCCAACTGGCCGCTGATGGAGCCCGCGCTCGCCCGGATCGAGGCGGCGCGAGCGGCGGGCGTGCCGGTCGGGGCGAACATGTACCTCTACGCCGCCTCCGGCACCGGCCTCGACTCCACTCTTCCGCTGTGGGTCCGCGAAGGCGGTCCGCAGGCCCTTCATGCCCGCCTCAAGGACCCGGCGGTAAGGGCAAGGGTCGCCGCCGAAATGCAGGCCGGTTCGCGAGACTGGACGACCGTGCAGCCGGTCGGCTTCGTCAACCCCGCGCTCCGCGTCTATGCCGGCAAGCGGATGCCGGAGATCGCCGCGCTTCGCGGCAAGAGCCCGGCGGAAACCGCGGTCGATCTCGTCGCCGAGGACGGCAGCCAGGTCACCGCCATCTTCCACTCCATGTCGGAGGACAATCTGCGAAAGGTGCTTGCGAGGCCCTGGGTGAGCTTCGGCTCCGACGCGGCGGCGATCGCGAGCGAGCCGCCCTTCACCGACAAGGAGGTCCACCCCCGCACCTACGGCAATTTCGCCCGGCTTCTCGGCCGTTACGTGCGCGACGAGAAGGCGCTGAGCCTGGCCGAGGCGGTGCGGCGGCTGACCTCGCTCCCGGCCGCCAACCTCCGGATCGAGGACCGGGGCCGGCTTCGGGCCGGCTTCCATGCCGACATCGCCGTCTTCGACCCGGCCAGGATCGCCGACCGCGCCACCTATGAGCGTCCCCATCAATATGCCGTCGGCATGCGCCACGTCTTCGTCAACGGAGTGGCGGTTTTGAAGGACGGCGAGCATACCGGCGCCAAGCCCGGCCGGTTCGTCCGCGGACCGGGGTGGAGGAAATGCAAATGACGAGACTTGGCACCTTGATTCCTCCCCGAGCTTGCCTCGGGGAGGGGGACCGCGACGCGGAGCGGCGTGGTGGAGGGGAAATCCGGAGTCTGCATTGCCCCTCCACCAGGCTTCGCCTGGTCCCCCTCCCCGAGCGAGCTCGGGGAGGAATTATGGCAGGGGCACTCGCCCTTCTTCTCGCCGCCTGTGCGACG
>DASVTA010000212.1:0-2258 GCA_036387815.1 Allosphingosinicella sp. | reverse complement strand
CACCTCCCAAGCCTTCGGCTTGGGCCCCTCCTCTCCCGAGAAAGCGGGAGAGGGGATATGGCCGCAAGCGCTTTTGGATGCGCGTCAGCCTCTGATATTCCTTCGCCATGCCGCCCGTGAAGCGTCAGATCAGCCCGCGTGCCGCGCAGCTGCGTCGCTTCTCCACCGACGCCGAGCGGTTGCTCTGGTCCCGGCTTCGGGGAAGGCGGCTGGGCTGGAAGTTCCGCTTCCAGCACACGATCGGCCCCTTCGTGGCGGACTTCGTCTGCCTGGACCGCAAGCTGATCGTAGAGGCCGACGGAGGCCAGCATGACGCGCAGAGCGACCGCTCCCGCACGGCATATCTTCGCAAGCGCGGATTCCGCGTAATCCGCTTCTGGAACCACGATATTCTCCAGAATGTGGACGGCGTGGTGGAAACGATCCTCACCATCCTCGATGGGGGCGACGACCCAAGGGAATAGGTCTGACTCTTTCCTCTCCCGCGAAAAGCGGGAGAGGGGTCAGTCCTCAGCCCGCCCCCTGCAGATCCTCGTAGAGCATCAGCGCGTTGTCGTCGGGGTCGAAGAAGGTGAGGAGCCGGACGAGGCCGGGAATGTCGCGGATCGGCCCGTCCTGGCGCACGCCGCGGGCGTCGAGCTCGGCTTTCGCCGCCTCGATATCCTCCACTCCGAAGGTGAGGGTCGCTCCGCCCTTGCCGCCGGCTTCCTCCACCTGCGAGAGGCCGAGGTTGACCCGGGCCACGCTTGTGCTCAGCTCGCACCACGCCTCCTCCTCGAGGCGGTAGAGCGGCTCGAAGCCGAGCGTCTCGCGATACCAGGCGATCGAGCGGTCGAGGTCGCTGACGCCCATTGCGCAGGTCAGGCCGCCGTCGAATCGAATGCCCATGCGATTTCTCCTGATGGTGCACTATTTTTATAGTAACTATTCTTCCAGTCAAGTATGGGCGGACGATGCACTCCGCGGAGGATCTGCGCTGGCTGGTCGGCAGCCGCTGGTTCGTTCCGCTGCTCGCCTTGGCGAGCGGCGAGGAGGGCGTTCGCTTCGCCGCTTTGGCCGCGCGCCTGGGGATCTCGCGCTCGATGCTGACAGGCGTTCTCGACCAGCTGCTTCGCCGCGGATGGATGACCCGCAATCCCGGCCATGGCCACCCGCTTCGGCCCGAATATGTGCTGACGCAGGCGGGACGGCCGGTCGGCGCCTGGTGCGAGCGGGTGATGGAGGAGCGAAGCCGCCTCGGCCTCGATCCGGGCGCGCTCGGCCGCTGGGCGCTGCCCCTGGTCGCCCGGCTCGACCGGCGCTGGGAGCGTTTCTCCTGGCTGGAGGCGCAGCTGAGCCCGATCAGCCCGAGGTCGCTTTCGCTGGGGCTCAAGCAGCTCCTCGACGTCGGGCTGGCCGAGCGGCGGCTGGAGGAGAGCTTCCCGCCGACGCCGCTCTACGGCCTCACCGGCCGGGGGCAGCGGCTGGCGCGGGCGATGGGGTAGGCCGAGCAGACCCGTCGCCCCAGCGAAGGCTGGGACCCCAGGGGGTGAAGAACGCTGACGCCTTTCACCCGCCGGGATCCCGGCCTTCGCCGGGATGACGGGTCCTATCGCCCCGCGAGCGCCTTCAGCATGTCCACCCAATGGTCGACATCGTCATAGAGGGCCTTGACCGGAAGCCGCTCGTCGCGGCCGTGGGCGCGCTCGTCGTCGGGCGAGATGCCCCAGCTTCCGTCGACCCCGTAAACGGGGATTCCGGCGGCCCGGAAATAGAGGCCGTCGGTGGCGCCGGTCGACATGCTGGGGATGATCGCGGCTCCCGGATGGCGCTTGCGGACGGCGTCGGTATAGGCCTTGACCACGTCGGCGCGAAGCGGGGACGCCGGGGTCGGAACGCCCGGATCGCTCACCGCCACCTCGATGCCGGAGCCGGCCACCCGCCTGAGCTCCGCCTCGACCTCCTTCGGGTCGACCCCCGGCATGATCCGGCAGTTGACCGTGGCCCGGGCGAGCTGCGGAAGCGCGTTGTCGGCATGGCCGCCCTCCAGCCGGGTGGCGACGCAGCGCGTCCGGGTGGTGCCCACCTCCAGCTCGCTCGCCTCGACCGCGTCGGCGGCCTCCCCGTTCGCGGGATCGGCCACCCAGCGGCGCATCGCATCGCCGAGCGGCCCCGTCTCCATCTTCGCCCGCTCGGTGAAATAGGCCCTGGTCGTCTCGTTCAGCATGGGCGTGAAGCGGTGCGCCTCGAGCCGCTTCAAGGCGGTGGCGAGGTCGTAT
>DASVTA010000211.1:0-3742 GCA_036387815.1 Allosphingosinicella sp. | reverse complement strand
TTGGGATTAAGCAGCAATCGCGAGCGCCTCGTTGTCGTTGGCACTTGTGGTTATGAACGGTTTTACGGCGCATTCAGGCCGGGCAAAAACAGCGCTTTTCAACACACGTCGATCCTAGTTCGGCCCCATCAGCTGAGCCGCCGTGGCGGCACGCTGCTGAAGCGTGTCGCCACCTTAGGCTCGGCCCACCTGGTGGAGCCGCCGGGTACCGCCCCCGGGTCCGCTGCGTCTATTGCACGCTGCACTTTATCACCATAGCCGGGCGAACCCGGCACCTCCCCATATAGGGGCCGCCGGTGCTAATGTGAAGTGAGCGCGCGCTCCGCCTCGGCCCGGATCGCCGGGTGGTGCGGAGCCCAGGCGAGCCACACCGACTCCGCCCACGCACGTACGATGGCGCCATAACCGTCGCCGGGGGCGGCCGCGATCGCCTCGGCGAGGCCGGTCTCCGTCGCCAGCGGGGGCGGGGGCAGCCACTCGTATAGGCGGCCGTCGGCCAGCCTCTGCATCGCGCGCGCCACCGCCGGCGGATCCAATGCGCGCTCGAGGACGAGATAGAGGCCGCAGAGATGGACGTGGACCGATTGGGCGCTGCGCCGCTGCGGGACGCCGGGGTGCTGAGCGGTGTAGGCGTCGACGGTGAGCCGGTGCCACCGCATCAGCCGGTTATTCCCATATTCGAGCGCGAGCAGCTCGCCATAAGCTGCCCAGCAGCCGGCGGAGGCGCCGATATAGGGATGGGTGGCGCCGTCCGACCGCGGATAGGCGCGCTCGCATCCGGGGCAAATCTCCCTATCCGCTACCGCCGTCTCCATCGTCCCACTTCTAGGGCCGCAGGCACGAAAGTGAAGCCGACTGCGGCGACCCGTTGCGGGAGCGGAGCGAAATCCCTACTTGCAGGGCGCTAGCTGAACGAGGGGCTCGACATGAAGCGCACTTCCCTGATGACCGCCTTCCTGGTGCCGGTGGCGGCGGTTTCGCTTTCCGGCTGCGGAGTGAACTCGATCCCGACCGCGGAGGAGGAGGCCAAGGCGAAATGGGCCCACGTCCAGGCGGCCTATCAGCGCCGAGCCAATCTGATCCCCAATCTCGTCTCGACGGTGAAAGGCGCGGCGGCGTCTGAGGAGCGGATCCTCACCCGAGTCACCCAGGCGCGGGCCGATGCGACCCGGGTCACGATCAGCCCCGAGCAGCTCACCGATCCGGCGGCGATGCAGCGCTATGCGGACGCGCAGAACCGGCTGAGCGCGTCGATCGTCCCGCTGCAGCGCCTCCAGGAGGCCTATCCGACCCTTCAGAGCCAGGCCAATTTCGGCACTTTGATGAGCCAGCTCGAAAGCACCGAGAACCGGATCAACATCAGCATCCGCGACTACAACACGGCCGTCCAGAGCTACAACACGACGATCCGGACCTTCCCGGCGGTGATCGGCGCGAAGGTGATCTACGGGGCCAAGCCGATGGCGACCTTCCAGGCGACCACTCCGAACGCGGACCAGGCGCCGGACGTCAGTTTCGACACGAACACCGGCACCTGACTTGAGCCGGGCCGTGAAGGCGCTCCTCCTGTCCCTGCTCATGCTGGGGGCCACGGCCGGCGACGTGAAGCCCCGCCCCGACGGTGCTCAGCCTCCGCCCGTCGTCGCGATCAAGTCGCCGGCGGGGGCGCTGCCGGAGCTGACCGGCCGGGTCGTGGACCGGGCAGGCATTCTGCCCCGCAATGTCGAGGCGGCTCTGACCGGCCGCCTGGCCGCGCTGGAGAAGGCGACCACCGACCAGCTGGTCGTGGTGACGGTGCCAAGCCTCGGAGGCGAGCCCATCAAGGATTTCGGCCTCCGCCTCGGCAACAGCTGGGGCATCGGGCGCAAGGGGGTCGATAACGGAGTCCTGCTGATCGTCGCGCCGGCCGAGCGATGGGCCAGGATCGAGGTGGGCAGGGGCCTCGAAGGTCTCCTTACCGACCAGAGAGCCCAGCGGATCATGGACGAGCAGGTCGTCCCGGCCTGCCGCCGGGGCCGCTGCGACCGCGCCATCGTCGATGGCGTCGAGGCGATCATGGCCGTGCTGAGCAGCGAGACGGAACGGCCGCGGCGGAAACGGGGCATCGCCTGATGCACAGGCTGTTCCTCCTCCTGCTGCTGTTCCTCGCCGTGCCCGCGGCGGCTCAGGACTTTCCCAAGCTGACCGGCCGAGTCGTCGATTCGGCCAACATCATCCCCGACGCCGACGAGGCGGCGCTGACCGGCAAGCTGGAGGCGCTGGAAACGGCCAGCAGCCGGCAATTGGTCGTGGCCACCGTGCCAAGCCTCCAGGGCTATGACATTGCCGATTACGGCTATCAGCTGGGCCGGCATTGGGGGATCGGCCAGAAGGGTGCGAACAACGGGATGATCCTGCTGGTGGCGCCCAACGAGCGCAAGGTGAGGATCGACGTGGGCTACGGCCTGGAGCCGATCATGACCGACGCGCTTTCCCACCAGATCATCACCCGGCAGATTCTCCCCAGGTTCAAGGCCGGCGACTATCCCGGCGGGATCAACGCGGGCGCGGACGCGATCATCGAGCAATTGCAGGCGCCCCTGGAGCAGGCCGAGCAGAAGGCGCTGGCGGCCCAGCAGGCGCAGCGGCAAAGCGGAAGATCGAGCGGCGGCGGCTCGCTGTTCCCTCTGATCTTCTGGGGAATCGTCTTCGTCTTCGTCATCCTGCCGATGCTTCGCGGCGGCCGGCGCGGCCGGCGCCATCGCCGCTCCGGAGTCTGGGTCTGGGGCCCGGGCCTGGGCCTGGGCGGCGGCGGCGGCGGCTCGAGCGGCGGCGGCTTCGGAGGCTTCGGCGGAGGCGGCGGCTTCGGGGGCGGCGGCGGCTTCGGCGGCGGCGGCGGCTCGTTCGGCGGCGGCGGAGCGTCGGGAGGATGGTGATGCCCGCGTTCAGCGAAGCCGACCACGCCCTCGTCACCCAGGCGGTGGCCAAGGCGGAGCGAAACAGCGACGGCGAGATCGTCACCATCGTCGCGCCCCGCTCCGACGCCTATCACGACGTCGGCCTCCATTATTCGGTGCTGGCGATGCTGCTGGTGCCCACCGCCTTCGCCCTGCTGCCGCAATCCTGGATCGACCGGGGCGTCGCCCTGGTCTTCGGCTGGAACGCGACCTTGAGCTTCCGCCTGCTGATGCTGATCCTCGTCGCCGCGATGACGATCGTCTTCCTGCTCGTCCGGCTGCTCCTCGCCTCGATGAAGCTTCGAATGGCGCTTACTCCGGCCAGCACCAGGACCAGGCGGGTGCGGCGCCGGGCGGTCGAGCTGTTCCGCGCCGGCACCGAGAAACGGACCAAGGGCCGTACCGGCATACTCCTCTATCTCTCGCTGCTGGAGCATCGGGCGGAGATCGTCGCCGACGAGGCGATCCACAGCCGGGTGGAGCCCGACGTCTGGGGCGAGGCGATGGCGGCGCTCGTCGAAGGCGTGAAGGCGGGGCGCCCCGGCGAGGGCATGGCGCTCGCCGTCGAGAAGATCGGCGAAGTGCTCGCGACATGCCTTCCGCCCACCCTCGACAATCCCAACGAGCTGCCCGACCGGCTGATCGAGCTGTGAGCGCGTCCGGGCGGGACCGGCACCAGGCGGAAGCCGAGATCGTCTGGAGCGGCCGCTTCATCGAAGCAAAGCGGCTCGGCACATGGGAATTCGTCTCCCGGACCCGCGGGATCGGCGCCGCCGTGATCCTCGCCGTCGACGAGGGACATGTCA
>DASVTA010000210.1:0-2654 GCA_036387815.1 Allosphingosinicella sp. | reverse complement strand
TCGTCGATCACCGTCAGCCGGCCCATGCCGGCGGCGGCGAGATATTGGAGCGCGGGCGATCCGATCCCGCCCGCGCCGATCAGCAGTGCGTGGGCGCCGAGCAGCTTCAGCTGCCCCTCGCCGCCGATCTCCTTGAGGACGATGTGCCGCGAATAGCGGTCGAGCTGCTCGTCGCTCAGGCTCACTGCAGGTTGAAGTTGAGCTCGCTCGCGAACCACCGCGCCTTGGCTTCGTTCGTCGGCCGGAAATCGCCTTCGCGCGCCATCGCCGTGACGATGATCCCGACGAAGGTCTCGAGCTCGGCGCATCCCGTCTCGGCGACGATGACCCGTTTGGCCTTGCCGTCCGGTTCCACGAGAACCGCGTAGGGGATGGTGATGTCGAACTTCTTGGCGCTCTGCCCGGGGAGCTTGCAGCTGCCGGACTCGAGCATCGTCTCGACCTTGTCGACCATATCGGTCGACGGCAGGACCCGCTGGACCGCCTTGAGCGGCGGAAGAGCGGACCAGTCTGCGCGGCCGACATCGACCTGGAGCGGTCCGCTGACGGAGGCGAGGAGCAGGGCGGTGGCGATCGGTGCGAGCATGATCATTCCCCTTGAAGCGCGGCCCCCATCTTCCTCCCCTCGGGCGGCGAGGGCAAGGGGTATCGCGACTCAGCGCCCGGTGGAGCCGAAGCCGCCGCCGCCGCGCTCGGTCGCTTCCAACGCGTCCACTTCCCGGAACGCCGCTCGAAGCACCGGCGCCGGCACCAATTGCGCGATACGCTCGCCTCGCCGGACCTCGAAGTTTTCCGAGCCGAGATTGGCGAGAATAACCTTCACCTCGCCCCGATAGTCGCTGTCGATGGTGCCCGGCGTGTTGAGGCAGGTGATGCCGTGTTTCAGCGCGAGGCCGGAGCGCGGCCGCACCTGGACCTCGAACCCCTCGGGAATGGCGAGTGCGAAGCCGGTCGCCACCGCCTGTCGGGCGCCGGGGGCGAGCGTCACGTCCTCGGCGGCGACCATGTCCAGCCCGGCGGCTCCGGCGCTGGCGTAGGAGGGGAGGGGAAGGCCCTCACCGTTGGAAAGCCGTTTTACCTCTATGTCGATCATCGCGCCTCTCGATCCATCGGTCGATCGAGTAGCGGCCGGCCCCGCCGGTTGCAAACAGCAGCCCGAGGAAGATCAGGATCAGGGCCGGCCACCAGCCCGGAAAATCCTGCGGCCAGTGCACCATCCAGACCGCTACCGCGAAGGCGAAGGCGGTGAAGAGCCCCGCCCAGCGGGTGAGCAGGCCGAGGATGAAGGCGATCCCGCACAGGAACTGCGCCCAGACGCAAAGCGGCGCCATGACCCCCGGCATCGGGAATGCGAACTGGACGAGGAACTTCTCGAACTCCGCCATCCGTTCGGCGCTGAGCACGTTGTCGTGGCTCTGGTAGATCAGGAATGCGCCGGTCACTCAGCGAAGGAGCAGCAGGGCGAGATCAGCGAGCCTCGCCAGCGGGTTCAGGAGCAGAAGGTCCGTTCGCATCCTCGTCCCCCAGGGCGTGGGCGATCCGCGTGGCGAGGCGCCGGGCGATTTCGCTCTTCTCGCCTTCGTCCCAGCTTTCGACGCCGGCGGCCGTGATCAGGTGGACCCGGTTGCGGTCTCCCCCCATCACGTCCCCCGATACATCATTGGCGACGATCCAGTCGCACCCCTTGGCTGCTCGTTTCGCCTGCGCAACGTTCACCACGTCACCCGTCTCGGCGGCGAACCCGACGAGCAGCCGCGGTCGGCGTGGACTTCGGGCGAGGCCGGTAAGGATGTCGGGGTTCGCAAGCCAGTCGAGCTTCGGCGCACCGGAGGCCTTCTTCAGCTTGGCAGGGGAGGGCTCGACCCGCCAGTCGGCGACCGCCGCAACGAGCACCGCCGCGTCGGCAGGCAGCGCCGTCCCGACCACCGCCTCCATTTCCCGAGCCGTCTCCACGTCGATCCTCTCCACCCCGGCCGGGGTCGGCAGCGCCACCGGCCCCGCCACCAGGGTCACGCGGGCCCCCAGATCGGCGAGCGCCTCGGCGATCGCGAAACCCTGCTTGCCCGACGAGCGGTTGGCGATCACCCGCACCGGATCGATCGGCTCCTGGGTCGGCCCGGCCGTGACGACGACGTGACGGCCGGCAAGGCGCCCTCCGGATGCGAAGTGCGAGCGGACCGCCGCCAATATCCGCTCCGGCTCCGGAAGCCGCCCCGGCCCAAATTCCCCGCAAGCCATTGCGCCCTCGTCCGGCTCCAGGACCGTCACTCCGTCCGCTCGCAGCCGCTCGACGTTGCGCCGGGTCGCCTCGTGCCCCCACATCCTCACGTTCATCGCCGGAGCGGCCAGCACCTTCTTGTCGGTGGCGAGGAGGAGAGTGGTGGCGAGATCGTCGGCGATGCCCGCCGCCATCTTCGCCATCAGGTCGGCGGTGGCCGGGCAGATCACGACCAAATCGGCTTCCCGGCTGAGCTGGATATGTCCCATCTCGACCTCGTCCTTCAGGTCCCACAGGCTGGTATGAACCGGCTGCTCGGAAAGCGCCGCCAGCGTCATCGGCGTCACGAACTGAGCGCCCCCGGCCGTCAGCACGCACCGCACGCTCCCGCCCGCCCTGCGGATCAGCCGGACGAGCTCGCAAGCCTTGTAGGCCG
>DASVTA010000209.1:0-3689 GCA_036387815.1 Allosphingosinicella sp. | reverse complement strand
GGTCGCGACGATCAGCCGGCGTTCGTCCCGCGCCGCCGGGCCGGCCGGGGCGGCGAGCCGAGCCCGGGTCTGGAGCAAGGCGTCGATCCCGCTGTTGCCGGTGACGAGGATCCGGCCCTTGACCCGCGGTTCCCGCCGAAGGTTGGCCGCGGCGTCCTCGGTCGGCGCGAACAGCAGCTCCGATGCGGCGTCGATGGCGACCCTGTGGGCTTCCTCCGGCCAGGGCTGGTCGAGGTCGAAGGAGCGAAGCCCGGCCTCGACATGGGCGAGGGGAATGGAGCAGTCGCGGGCGGCGAGGGCAGCCGCCGCCGCGCTGGTCGTGTCGCCGTGGACCAGGACGAGAGCGATGTCCCGCCGCCGGAACCGTCCGCACAGCAAGGCCCGCAGCGCCGTCCGCAGCCGGTCGACGTCCCGGTCGCGGGGGCGGAAGCGGAGCCGGCGCAGGCTCTCGCCGGGAAGGTCGAAATGCTCGTCCAGATCGTCGTGCTGGCCGGTCAGGTAGACCTGCTGCACGATCCCGGGAAGCCGGCCGAGCGCCCGCACCACCGGCGCCATCTTGATCGCCTCGGGACGGGTGCCGACGACCGAGACGAGGAGGGGAGGGGGCATTCTCCCACGCTAGCGTGCCGTCAATCCTATTCAAAAAGCCCTTCGGGCGTGCGAATTCTGCATCTTCCCGTCATTCCGGCGAAGGCCGGAATCCATGAACACCGCCGATCGGAACTTGCCCGCGATCCGCGTTCATGGACCCCGGATCAAGCCCGGGATGACGATGCTCGCGGTCTCGAGCCAGGCCTCAGGCGCCCGGCACTCCAAGCTCCGCGGCGGCGCTCTTCAGGCGCGCGGCCTGCGGGCCTTGGTTTCCAAAGGCCGCGAGGCCTGAGCGCAGGGCCGCCTCGGCCGCCCGGGCTTGGCCGAGCGCCATCCGCGACCGCATGAGCCGGATCCACCCTTCCTCGTCCTTCGGGTTCGACTTCAGCCGGCCTTCCAGCCGCGCCACCATCTGATCGACCATCGCCGCCTGCTGCGCGGGCGGCAGCGACGCGGCCGAGGCCAGCTGCTCGGGGGTCGGTCCCGGAATTCCCGCCGTCGCCGTGCCGGTGCCTCCGGCGGGCGGCATCCGGCCGGCGAGGTCGATCCGGTTCTTCGCGGCGGACTGCTCGATCGTCCGGCGGAGATCGGCCTCCCACGGCGCCCCGGGCGGAGTGTCCTTGAGGAAGGCCAGCCAATCCTCGACCGCGCCTTTATGGTCGCCTGCCAGGTCCTTCTGGACGGCCAGGAAGTAGCGGGCCCTCGGATCGCTCGGATCGATCCCGATCGCCTTGCGAAAGGCCGCCGCCGCCTCGGGCACCGGAGCCGCGCTCGGCACCTGCAGGGCCTCGCCGAGCGACGACCAGTTCTCGGCATTCTCCGGCTCGATCGCCGCGGCCTTGCGATAGGCGGCGGCCGCCTCGCCGGCATTGCCCGCCTGCGCATAGGCCCAGCCGACCACCCGCCAGTCCTTGGCGGCCGGGCTGCCGGCGCCCCGGTCCGGGCCCTTGCCGACGCTCCGCGAGATCGCGACTCCGGCCGATACCAGGGCGATCAGGGCCGCGACGATGAGGATGATCGTCGCCGCGGAGGGGCGGCGGGAAGGGCTTTGGGTCTGGCCGGTCATGGCTTGCCATCCTTGCGCCAATTTGTTCAACGTCAAGAGCCGCGATGCTGAGGCGGCTGGGGGGGTGGAAAACGGGCGTGTCGGCAGCCTTCCGAATCGCGATCGTCGGCTCGGGCCCGGCAGGCCTCAGCGCGGCCGCTCGGGCGGCCCGGCTCGGCATCAGCCACGTCCTCCTGGAGAAGAGCGGCCACCTCTCCGACACGATCCACAAATATCAGAAGGGCAAGCACGTCATGGCCACTCCGGGCCAGCTCGTGCTTCGCTCCGACATGCCTTTCGAAGCCGGAAAGCGCGAGGCGGTGCTCGGGGCCTGGGACCGGCTGGCGGCCGAGCAGTCGATCAAAGTCAGGCTCAATGCCGAAGTGAAGTCGATCGCCGGCCGCAAGGGCGCCTTCACCCTCACCCTGGCGAGCGGTGAGACGATCCAGGCGGAGAACGTCATCCTCGCCATCGGCACCCAGGGCAATCCGAACCTCGTCCGCTCGCCCGTCGCGGAGGGCGCACTCGTCCAGTACCAGCTCGACGATCCCGGCGAATATGTCGACGAGCATATCGTCGTCGTTGGCGCCGGCGACGCGGGCATCGAAAATGCGCTCGGCCTCGCCTCCGATCCTGAGCAGCGCAACGCCGTCACCATCGTCAACCGCTCGGCCGAATTCGCCACCGCGAAGGACGCCAACCTCAAGGCGCTTCTCGCCGCCGAGGCGGAGGGCCGCCTCGCCGTGCTGCGCGAAACCACCGTCTCCGCGATCGAACCGGGCTCGATCACCTTCGACACCCGCGACGGCGAGCTGAAACGGCGCTGCGACCGGGTCATCGCCCGCATGGGATCGGCTCCGCCCAGGGCTTTCCTCGAAGCGTGCGGAATAGGCTTCACGAGCGGCGACCGGCGCGCTTACCCGAAGCTCTCGCCGACCTTCGAATCCACCGTCGACGGAATCTTCGTGATCGGCGCCCTCGCCGGCTATCCGCTGATCAAGCATTGCATGAACCAGGGCCATGACGTCGTCGAGTTCATCAACGGCAACCTCGCGCTCAAGCCCGCGGACGAGCCGATCCTGCAGGCCAAGTTCCACGGCCTGCCGGTCCCGCGCTCTGTCGATTCGTGGCTCGAAATGCTGCGGAGCAACGTCGCGATCCTCCACGACATGTCGCCGCTCCAGATGCGCGAGTTCATGCTCGACAGCGAGGCGCGTTTCTACCCGGCGGGCGCCACCGTGTTCGAGCGCGGCGACGTCGGCTCCTCCCTGTTCGGGATCGCGAGCGGCTCCGTTCGGGTCGAGGTCGACGCGGCGGACCCGTCGGCCGCCGTCCCGATCGGCGCCGGCTCGATCTTCGGCGAGGTCGGGCTGATCTCCGGCCGCCGGCGGGGCGCGACGGTCCGGGCCGCCGAGGATTCGATCCTGGTCGAAATTCCCCGGATGGCGGCGCTCAGGCTGATGTCGGCGGTCCCCGCCGCCCGCCGGGCGATCACCCGAATCTCGATCGAGCGCCAATTGCTCCAGATGTTCGGCGCCGGCCTCGTTCCGGACGATCTCGCCGAAGCGCTGGAGACGGCCGAGGTGAGGAGCGTCAAGGCCGGCGAGACGATCATCGAGGAAGGCGCCGAGGGCCGCGACATCTTCGTCATCCGGCAGGGCTCGATGGTGGTCGAGAAAAGCATCGGCGGAAGGCCCATCTTCCTCTCCTACCTCCCGGCCGGCTCCTATGTCGGCGAGATGGCCCTGCTCGAGGGCGGCCGCCGGACCGCCACCGTCCGGGCCGCGGTCAAGTCGGAGGTGATCCGCCTCGACGGCGCCGCCTTCCGACGGCTGCTCGACCGCAAGCCCGAACTGCTCGCCCGGGCCAGGAGCGACATGGCGTCGCGCCGGCAATTGAACGACTTCATCGAGGCGAAGAAGCATGGCTTCGGCGGAGTCGTCGACCTCTATTCCTCGGTCGCCGGCTTCCTCGTCGAGAACGGTATCGGCGAAGCCACGGACGTCCTCCTCATCGACGAGACGCTCTGCGTCGGCTGCGACAATTGCGAGCG
>DASVTA010000208.1:0-7268 GCA_036387815.1 Allosphingosinicella sp. | reverse complement strand
AACGAGCACGACCGGCGAGCTGTCGTTCGAGAAAGAGGTGGGCGAATGAAACAATCTTCCGTGGGATCCGTGACCAACCCCGCACGAGCCAAGACCGCCGGCACCGGTCCCGGGCGCATCAGAAACGCTCTTCGGCCCGCGTCCCTCTCCTTTCTCCTCCTCCTCGCCGGCTGGAGCGGCGCCGCCGCGGCCCAGGAGGAAGAGGAGGGAAAGAAGGAGCCCCGCCGAATCCGGGTGGGCATCGGAGCCCAGCTCGTGCCGGCTTATCCCGGCGCGGACGGCCACAGCATTGGGCCGGTCGTGGACGTCTCCCTCAGCCGGGGGAGCAAGCCTTTCGGCTTCGAGGCGCCGGACGAGAGCTTCGGCCCCTCGCTGATCAAGACGGGCGGCCTCGAAATCGGGCCGGCGCTGAACTTCGAAGGCAGCCGCACGGCCAAGGACGTCGGAGCGGATCTCGACAAGGTCGGCTTCACCGTCGAGGCCGGGGCCTATGTCCAATATGCCTTCAGCGAGAAATTCCGGATCCGCACCGAGGCTCGCAAGGGACTTGGCGGGCATGAGGGCTGGACCGGCCAGGCCGGTGCGGATTACGTCGCCCGCGACGGCGACGAATGGCTGTTCTCGATCGGGCCGAGGGTGACCTGGTCGAACGCCCGCTACCACCGCGCCTATTTCGGAGTGACTCCGGCCGAATCCGTCCGCACCGGCCTCGCCGCCTATAGCCCCGGCGGCGGGATCCAGGCGGTCGGGGCGACCGCCGGCTTCCTCACCCAGATCACCAAGAAGTGGGGAATATACAGCTACGCCAAATACGACCGGCTGATCGGCGACGCGGGCCGCTCCCCGGTCGTCCGGGTGCACGGATCGCGCGATCAGCTCTCGGGCGGCCTGGCGCTTACCTACACGTTCGGGGGCGGCAGCCGGAGCCGGTAGCCGGCGCCCGGGCGCGGGAGCCCCGCCCCGGGCGGCTGGCGTGCGTACTAAAACGGCGGATTTGCGGTTCGACCGGCTTTGCAGGCCGTCCAGGGTCATCCCGGCGAAGGCCCGGGATCCATGAACACCGATGTCCGCAATCGGGGGACGCCTTGTCGCCCCTTACTCCACCTTCCGTGTTCAAGGATCCCGGCCTTCGCCGGGATGACGTGCTCTAGGTTGAGTCCGGGTTCTAGGCTGTATCGACATTCACCCGGCGCTGGTCCGCTCCTGATTCCCCCCCGGATTTCCGGGGGAGGGGGACCAGGCGCAGCCTGGTGGAGGGGTTCTTCGAAAGTCGGAAAGGCCCCTCCGCCATTCCCGGGATCAGCCACCAGTGGCTCCGGCCGAGCCGAAGCCAGACCCGGAAGGTGCCCGCGCGCGGCCGCCACCGGAAGGCCGAACGGTAACGATCGACACAAATATCCCGCGACCGCGGCATCGCCCGGACACCTGCCTGGGCGAAAGAAGCCGGGTGCTTCGGCCGGCGCCCGTATGCCCCCTCCGCGCGCCGGCCGGGCCGCAACCCCGAGACCCCAAGACGATGCTCGACGAGGACCACAGAGATGAACCCCGCTTCGGCTTCGTCGGCAGCTTCCCGCCCCGGCGGTTTTTCCCAACTTTTGGCGCAGCTCACCGCCAGGGCCGGCCACCGCCGCGCGGCCGACCGAGCCAAGTCCCTGTTAACCCGGGCTTTCCCCGATCTGGCACGGGTCGTGCTGAAGGGCCTGTATCTTCGCCCAAGGAGCCAGTGATGCAAACCTCTTCCATTCCCGTCTACGCCCGCGACCACACGATCCTCGGTATCTGCGAAGCGATCGGCGAGGATTTCGGCTTCAACCCGCTCTTCGTTCGCATTCCGCTTGCCGTCTGCCTGCTGGTCGCCCCGATGGCGGTGATCGGCGCCTATCTCGGGCTTGGACTGATCGTCGGGCTTTCGCGCCTGCTGGCCCCCAACCCCCGTCCGGCCGCCGAAGCCGCGCAGCCCGCCGCCGCGCGGGCGCTCGCGGAAGCGGGCGACAATGACGACGGCGAAATGGCGATCGCGGCGTAAAGGCAAACCGTCATCCCGGCGAAAGCCGGGACCTCGGGGCGAGAAGTCACTGCGGGTCTCCCCGAGGTCCCGGCTTTCGCCGGGATGACGGCGAAGGCCTTCGCCGGGATGACGCCAAATCGCACTTCCGTCCCGTTTCGGGAGGAACAGCCTTTCCGCCGCCCTAACGGGCCGTAAACCGGGTTTTTACGGCATTGATATAGGTCAGTCGCTTAGAGCGGCTTCGGGAGCCGCTTCGGGAGGGCCGCAAATGGCTTCAGCATCGGTCGAGTCTGCCGGCGGGCCCCTTACGGGAGCGCTTCTGCTGGCGCGCCTGGCCGAGCACGGCAGCGCCGTCCATCCCTACGCCGCTGGACCGGGGCTGCTGAGGAGTCCCACCGCCGCGCGCGACCTTGCCGACCTCATTCACTATCTGTGCGTGCTCCACGGCCGCTATCCGGGGCTGATCGACCACGCCGCCGAGCGGGCGGTCGAGCCCGAGGCCCGGGCCTGGCTGGCCAACGCAACCTACGCCTTCGCCGGCGAACGCGCCTATCTCGCCCGCCTCGCCGTCGCCGCAGGGCCGGTTCCGAGCACTCCGGGCGCAGGGGGAACCGACGCGGCGGTGCTCGGCCAGCGCCACGCGATGGAAACCCTCGCATTGTCGGAGCGGCGGGGCTGCGCGCTGGGCGCGGCGATGGCGCTGGTTCTCGACTGGACGGTGATCCGGTGCTGCCTCGATTCGGCCGCCGAGCGCCTTGGAATGGAAGCGCCCGCTTATCCCGCCGCGGATCGCGATGGCGTCGTCCGGCTGGCCGATACCCACGGCGCCTCGGCGCCCGTCCAGCGCGCGCTCCTGTTCGGGGCTCAGCAGATCCTCGTCCAGCACCACGGCCTTTGGGACCTTCTCGAAGCGAGGCAGCAGGCGCGGGCGGGAACGTAGGCGTCATCCGAACGAAAGCCGGGATCTCCACCCGTCATCCCGGCGAAAGCCGGGACCTCAAGGAGACCCGCCGAGCCTTCTCGTCCCGAGGTCCCGGCTTGCGCCGGGATGACGTTTGCCTCGCCGGTCCGCCTTCCTCCACCGACCCGGCCGGCCCCGCTTGCTTCACCGCCCCGCCTTCCGCCCCTCCTCTTGCCCACCCCAACCCCCACCCCAATCCCGCCGGCATGCGCTTCCAAGGCACCCAGAGCTATGTCGCCACCGACGACCTCAAGGTCGCGGTCAACGCCGCCGTCACGCTGAGGCGCCCGCTCTTCGTCAAGGGCGAGCCGGGCACAGGCAAGACCGTTCTCGCCCACGAGATCGCGGCCGCGCTGGAGGCGCCGCTGATCGAATGGCACGTAAAGTCGACCACCAAGGCGCATCAGGGCCTCTACGAATATGATGCGGTGGCCCGGCTTCGCGACGGCCAGCTCGGCGATCCGCGCGTGCACGAAATTTCCAACTACATCCGGCGGGGCAAATTGTGGGAGGCGTTCACTTCGCCCAAGCTCCCCGTCCTCCTCATCGACGAGATCGACAAGGCCGACATCGAATTCCCCAACGACCTCCTCCAGGAGCTCGACCGGATGGAATTCCATGTCTACGAAACCCGGGAGACGGTGAAGGCGGCCGAGCGGCCGATCGTCGTCATCACCTCGAACAACGAGAAGGAGCTGCCCGACGCCTTTCTCAGGCGCTGCTTCTTCCACTATATCAAATTCCCGGACCGGGAGACGATGCAGGCGATCATCGACGTCCATTTCCCGGGCATCCAGAAGATGCTGGTCTCGCGGGCGATGGACATCTTCTACCAGGTGCGGGAAGTCCCCGGGCTCAAGAAGAAGCCGTCGACGAGCGAGCTGATCGACTGGCTCAAGCTCCTACTTCACGAGGACATGCCGCTCGAGATCCTCCAGTCCCGAGATCCGTCGAAGGCGATCCCGCCCCTCCACGGGGCGTTGCTCAAGAACGAACAGGATGTCATGCTGTTCGAAAGGCTGGCCTTCATGTCGAGGCGGCCGGGAGCCTGAGGGGGGCAGTCCAATGAAGCTGTTTGCCGGCGCGGTCGCCCTGGTCCTGGCCCTCGCACCGGCCGGGGCCGCGCCCGCCGATCCGCCCGCGCCGCCGCCGGGCACGGTCAAGGCGGAGGGCGGGCTTCGCCACGAGGCGACCGGGATCGTCTTTCCCGACGAGCTCGAGGGGATGCGGCCGATCGTCACCGGCACCGACCTCATCATGGCCATGTACATGCCGTCGAACCCGATGGAGATGCTGAAGGGCAAGGTCGCGATCCTGGGGGTCAGCAAGATCGCCGAGGATCCGGGGCATGCGACGATGGCGGAGCGGGCGCGCGAATCCTTCATGAAACCGGAGTGCCGAAGGTCGTCTCGGAAGGGCGCTTCGACTGGCCCGGCCATCCCAAGGCGACCACCTTCCACGGCGTCTATGAGGTCGGTCCCTACCATAAGGAATATTGGCGCGGCTGGGACGGCGGCTGGGACGCGACGATGATCGTCACCTCCCCGCGCGGAGACAGGAAGCTCGCCGGCCGGGTCTCGGCGGCGGTCGCTGCGAAGGTCTACGGCGGGGCGGTGGTCAAGGATTGACTCGTGCTCGCCTGACCGGCGGGAGCCGCGTTCCCGCTCCCGAATAGAGACTTGCGGACGATAACCGCGCCGCCCTATCCTTCCGCCCTTCGTGGGGTGGGGAGGCGTGGCTTATGCGTGGGACGATCTTGTTGGGCGCCCTGTTGCTCGGCCTCGCCGCACCTGCCGTGGCGGCGGATCCGGCGCCGCCCAACGCCTTCTGGAGCGTTTCCGGCGAACGGCTGAGCTTCGCGCCGGCGCAGCTGTCGGCGCCGCGCCGCGCCGCCGGCGCTGAATATTTCGAAACGTCGGAGTTCAGCCACAAGGGCGAAGGCGTCGACACCGCGATCAAGTATCGAAGCGCCGACCAGAAGGTCTTCGCCACGCTCTACGTCTATTATCCCAGCTTCTCGCACACCGGCGTCCAGGCGATCGCCACCGACCAGGCGATCCGCGGCGGAACGAGGTCGCCCAATCTCCGCTCGCTGGGCACGGGCCTGGCCTCGGCCGCGGGCAAGCGGGGCGTCGCCGTCACCGCCGACTACGACCATTATCTCGGCGAAAATCACAGCAAGGCGGCTTTCATCAAGGCCGGCCGCTGGATGTTGAAGCTTCGGGTAACGGGTCCGGAATCGCGCTCGGCGGAAGTGGCCGCGATCATGACCGCCCTGCTCGACGGGCTGCGCTTCGAAGGCACGGCGCAGCCGAGCCCCGCGGCGCCGATCTCCCTTGGCGAATGCAAGGCGACGGGCCGGCCCGACGCGAAAGCCGTCGCGGGCGGCGGCGAGGCCGCGATCATCGCCGTCTCCGACGCGAGCGGAGCGCCGGCGGCCAAAGGCGGCGGCCGCAAGCCGCGTCAAGCCCGTGTCGGCCGCGACTGGTGCAGGACCGAGTTGCAGGTGGGGGACCAGAAGACGGCGGTGCTGCAGGCGACGGGCGAGGCCCGGAGGCGCCGCGGTGATGCCGAATCGGCTTTGCTGGTGCTCTACAGCGACAGCGGCGGCGTGCTCGAAGTCGTCAGGGCACGGAAGGAAAACAAATATCTCCTTCTCCACCACGACATCGCCGAAGTGAAGGTGCTGGAAAACTACGACCGGCTGCCGAGCCTCGCTCAGATCGGCCGGCTTTTCACCGAAGGAAGCGCGACGAAAATCCGGGCCCGGATCCGGCTCAATCCCAGCGGCACCGCCGACATCGAGCTTCCGGGGACGAACGCGGGCGGAAAAGTGGCTGAATGACCTGTCCCGTCATCCCGGCGAAAGCCGGGACCTCGGGGAGGCCCGCCGAGACTTCTTGTCCTGAGGTCCCGGCTTTCGCCGGGATGACGAGGCGGGCTCCCGCCCCTCTTGACGGTCAGAGCCGCATTTCCTCGTCGCGGTAGGCGAGCTCGAAATTGCCCCAGCGGCGGCCGTTTATGTGGAGCGGCACGAAGACGTTCTTGACCGGCAGGTAGCGGCCCTGGCCGAGGTCCATCGAATAAGTGGCGAGCATCGCCTCCTTCTCGCTTTCGACGGCGCGGCGGGTGACGTCGTCGAGGAAATTGCGGCGGTTGCGGCAATGCTCGGCGTTCCAGGCCGGGTCCGGGCTCTGCGGCCGGGAACGTTCGGAGATGTGGGTCGGCAGATAGCCGTTGTTGTCGGTGATGGCGCAGGCGATGAGCCTCGGCTCGCGGGCCATCAGCCGGTCGAGGACGGGCCGGACGAGCCGGTCGGCGAGGTCGCTGAAGTGGGTAGAATATTGGACCGGATCGGTGCCCGGCATCGCCGTGTAGCGCGTGTCGAAGACATCGTCCTCGTAAGTCTCGCCCGACCGGATCGCGGCTTCGACCACCTCCCTGATCTCGCGCATCCCGGCCTGCGCGAACTCGATGAAGGGCGTGTCGTCGATCCGGACGCCCGAGTTCGCGAGCCGGTCGAGCATCTCGTTCGAGAGGGTCTCGAGCTTGCTCAGGCGGCCGTGCACCTGGAGCAATTGGCCGCCATTGTCGCGGGCGTCGGCGGCGAAGCTGGAGAGGCCCGATTTGACGGAGTCGACGCTCTGCTGGATGTGACTCGTCGACTGCGCGATGCCGTCGGTCTGGCGGTCGACCAGAGCGACGATCTCAGCGACCTGGCGGACCGTCTCGGTGATGGTGGCGAAGCCGCTTCGGGCGACCCGGCTGCGGCCGACCCCGGTCTCGATCTCGGAGGTCACCGCTTCCGCTTCGCGGGTCAGCGAGGCGATCGTGCCGGTGATCTCGCTGGTCGCGGTTCGCGTCTCCTGGGCGAGCTTCTTCACTTCCGCGGCGACGACGGCGAAGCTTCGCCCGGCCTCTCCGGCCCGGGCCGCCTCGATGGTGGCGTTCAAGGCGAGCATGTTGGTTCGGTAGGCGATCCGCTCGATGCTGGACGAGACGTTCTGGACGCGGCTCATCGCTTCTGCGAAGCCGGTCATCCGCTCGCCCAGCTGGACGACGAGGTCGGTGAGGCCGCTGAAGATCCCGATCGTGTCCTCGATCGCGGCGCGGCCTTCCGACAATCGCTCGCGCGCCTGCTCGGCGAGGATCCGCGCCTCGTCGGTGGATTCCGCGACCCGCGCCTGATCGAGGAGCAGCCGGCTGGTCACTTCCTCGAGCGAATCGAGGGTTCGAAGGTTGGACGAGATGCGCTCCGAGACGCCCGAGACGTAGCCCGAGACGTCGCTGCACTCGATC